>DATDOR010000478.1:0-3891 GCA_035293165.1 Anaerolineales bacterium
GATTTTCTCGGCTCGGGTGCAACCATCCTCGGCCTCGTCCGCCTTGCACAAACGGCAGGCGCAGTCATCGTCGGCATCGGCGTGCTGGTAGAGAAGGTTTTCGAAGGCGGGCGGGAGAAGCTGGCTCCTCTGGGCGTACAGGTCGAATCCCTCGCGGCGATTGAGCGCATGGAAGGGGATACCATCAGTTTTCAGTAACCAGTTTGGGAACTTGTCAGACTGAATATTGAAAACTGAAAACTGAACACTATAACGAGAAGTCAGCATGGATACAATTGCAATACTGGATTTCGGCTCCCAAACCGCCCAACTCATCGCACGGCGGGTTCGGGAGTGTCACGTCTACTCTGAACTCTTCCCCTGGAATGCCCCAGCTAATAAAGTACTGGCACTCAACCCTAGGGGATTTATTTTGTCCGGCGGGCAGGCGTCGGTATACGAACCCGGCGCGCCGTTTGTGCCGCAATACGTTCTGGACAGCGGGCTGCCCATTCTTGGAATCTGCTACGGGATGCAGGCGCTCACCCATGCGCTCGGCGGGAAGGTTGCTCCGTCCACACACCGGGAATTCGGCCACGCGCAGATCGAAATCACCACTCCCAACCCGCTGCTCCCCGAACAGGGCGGGCAAGTGTGGATGTCGCACGGGGACCGGATCGAAGTCCCGCCCACCAACTTTGTCCCACTCGCCCGAACGGGGAACGCCCCTATTGCGGCGATGGGGAACCTGGAAGCGGGCCGGTTTGCGGTGCAGTTCCACCCGGAAGTGCGCCACACCCCGTCAGGGACAGAGATCATCCGCCGGTTCGTGATCGAGGTCTGCGGCGCGCACCCCGAATGGCGGCCGGAGTCGATCATCGAGGAAAGCGTCGCCCATATCCGCGCACAGGTGGGAAGTGAACGGGTGTTATCCGCCGTTAGCGGGGGGGTGGATTCTTCCGTTGCCACTGCGCTCGTACACCGCGCGGTAGGGGATCAGCTCGTAGCTGTGTTCGTAGATACCGGCCTGATGCGTGCGGGGGAAGCGTTTCAGGTCGTGGAAACGTTTCAAAAAGAGTTGGGCGTGCAACTGCGGGCGGTGAATGCCGTAGAGGATTATATGGAGGCCCTGGCGGGGATTACCGACCCCGAACAGAAGCGGCGCATCATCGGCGAGAAGTTCATCCGCATTTTCGAGAAGCAGGCGCTTGCTGTCGGAAAACCGCCGTTTCTCGTGCAGGGCACCATTTACCCGGACGTGGTGGAATCCAGCGCCCCTGACCGGGCGCAGGCGGCCAAAATCAAGACGCATCACAACGTTGGCGGCCTGCCGGAAGATATGCGGTTCAAGCTGGTTGAACCTTTACGGTATTTATTCAAGGACGAGGTGCGCGCCGTAGGGGAAGCGTTGGGGCTGCCTATCGAGATGGTGTGGCGGCAACCCTTCCCCGGCCCAGGACTGGCCGTCCGCTGCCTGGGCGAGATCACTCCCGAACGGGTGGAGCGGCTCCGCGCGGCGGATAGGATTCTGACGGATGAATTGTTTGCCGCAGGGATGCTCCGTATGACTGAGGAAGGAGGACGAGAGACGGAAAATGCCGATTCACAGTCTTCGATCCCCGGTCATCCGTCCGGTAGTGCCCAGGCATTTGCTGTGCTGCTCCCCGTGCGGGCGGTCGGCGTGATGGGCGATTACCGGACGTATCAGGAGGCCGTTGCCATCCGCGCGGTAACGACGGACGATTTTATGACCGCCGACTGGGCGCGGCTACCCTACGACCTGCTGGCCCGTATCTCGACCCGTATCGTCAACGAAGTGCCAGGTGTTAACCGTGTAGTATATGACATTACAAGTAAACCCCCGGCGACGATTGAATGGGAATGATCAATAATGGTTAGAGAAGGTTTCCCGAAAAAAGGTGTGCGTGGGGGTGGACACCCCCACGCACACCTTTTTTCGGGTTAGTCTCCTTCCCAACTGAGTAGTTACGAATGGACTATTATCTTGGAGGTTCCGATGGATTACGGCGAAGTTCTTTCAAAAGCGTGGCAAATCACGTGGAAGTATAAGGTACTGTGGATTTTTGGGATTCTGGCCGGGTGTGGGGGGCAGGTCGGAAACAACAGCTTCAATTACTCTATGGGTGGGGAGGGCGGCCCCAGTCCTGGCGGCCCCTCGGACATCCCATACTTACCGCCCGGATTGCGGCAGTTTTTCTTTTCTATCGAGCAGTGGTTCAATCAGTTATCTCAGCTTGAGATCATTCTTTTCATTGCTGGTGCTTTTATCCTGTCTTTGATCCTGGTCGCCTTCTTCACGGTGATAGGCACCATTGGGCGGATCGGGTTGGTGAAAGGCGCGCTGGAGGGAGACCGGGGGGCAGTGAGTCTTTCCTTTGGCGAGTTATTTCAACAGGTGCGCCCGTTCTTCTGGCGAGTGATTGGGTTGGGGTTGTTGTTAGCCCTGGTGTTTTTGGTCATTGGCGGGACGTTTGCGGCGTTTGTTGCGGTCTTTTCCATATTCACTTTGGGGTTAGGAGTCATTTGTTTGATCCCTTTATTTTGCTTGCTGGTCCCTCTGGGGTGGTTCGTTGGGATCATAGTGCAACAGGCGTACATCGCTCTGATCGTGGAGAATTTAAGCATCACGGAATCGCTCCGGAGAGGTTGGGAGGTCACACGCCAGAATCTTGGGTCGGTCATTCTCATGGGCTTGATCTTGAATATCGGGGTCATTATCATCGGTGGTGGTCTGATTGCCTTACCTTTTACGGCGATTGCTCTGCCTGCCCTGGGCGGGCTGGCGATTGGAACGGAATCAGCAGTCAGGGGCGGGTTGCTAATTGCAGGACTGTGCCTTGTCGTTTACCTGCCGGTGATGATTGTTCTGGGAGGGATTATCCGAGCGTATTACGAATCAGCTTGGACGTTGACGTATATGCGATTAACCAAACCGCCACAGCAGATTTCGATGGAAGCGGTGTAAATTTCGCGGCGTGACGTTTCAGGTGGGGTGCATTTCACAAATGCACCCCACCTTTGTTTTTACCAGCAATTCCCGGCTATAATCCACCCCGTGCAGACCAACTCATTACTCCTTCACCCTCCCGACTCTTCCATCCCCACCGTCGCCACCGACCTTGAAGGCACCCTGACCGCAGGCGTGACGTGGGAAGGGATGGTCAACTATCTGCTCAAACACGAGCGGGCGACCGCTGCGCGGTGGTTTTACGCCACCCACATTCACAAATATCTCTTCTTAAAAACCTTCGGCGGGGATTTCCGCAAGTTCAAAAACGACTGGATGCGCGACTTGCTGCGGCTGTTCAAAGGCTATTCTGTCGAACAATTCGGCGAGATGTGTGCCTGGGTCATGGAAAACGAACTGTGGCCCCAACGCCGCAAAGCGGTCGTGGCTGAACTGGAAGCGCACCTCTCAGCCGGACGCCGCGTTTTCGCGGTTACAGGAATGTACGAGCCACTCCTTGAACAACTGGTGAAAAAACTTCCTCGCCTGGAAGCGATTGGCACGCCCGTCAGGTGGGAAAACGGGCACTTCACCGGCAAACTGGCGCGGGATCTCAACGTGGGGGAGAGCAAGCGTGAGAGTCTGCGCCCATTTACTAGGGAAGGCAAGATTTACGCGGCTTATGGGGATACGTTTTCGGATGTGCCCATGCTGGAGATGAGCGAGAACCCGGTCGCCGTCCATCCCGATAAAGAACTTCGGGAGGCTGCCCTGGCGCGCGGGTGGCGGATTTTGGAACACGAAGATGGTACAATCCAGTAACAGATTGTTTCGTTGTCCGAAACGAGGAGATCAAAAAATGAAAGAATATCTCAAAAACGGCGCACAACTTGGCTGGCTGATTGACCCCGAAGAACGCCAGGTTTTTGTCTATCGCCCCGGAC
>DATDOR010000479.1:0-4412 GCA_035293165.1 Anaerolineales bacterium
TGTCGGCGGGTGTACCCCCGCCGACACCTTCAAAATTCGAGCGCCCACCCCGTTAATTATGGTAGACCCCTTGACTTCCATGAATCGTGATCTGTTACTGGTTATCCTCTCCCTTCTGACCTGGGGCACTGGGGAAGGGATGTTTCTTTCTTTCGAGCCGTTATATCTGGAAGAACTGGGGGCAGATCCGGTTCGGATTGGGGCGATTTTGGGGGCGTTAGGGCTTGCGATGGCGGTTGCTCAAGCACCTGCGGGATATCTCGCTGACCGGTTCGGGCGCAAACCGATCATGGTGTCTGCATGGTATTTGGGAGTTGCTTCGACGGGAATTATGGCGCTGGCGACTTCGCTGCCTCTTTTTGTCGTGGGTTTATTGATCTATGGGTTAACGTCCTGGGTGATTACCCCGCTTAACAGTTATGTAACCTCCGCGCGGGGCACACTTTCGGTCGGTCGGGCTTTGACTTTGGTTTCTGCCACCTATCATGCCGGGGCGATCCTCGGCCCGTTGTTAGGGGGATGGATTGGCGAACATTGGGGATTGCGATACACGTTTGTGGCAGCGGCGTTTATTTTCATTCTTTCAACAACAATGATTGTTTTCATTCGCTCACAAGATGTGGATGCTTCTTTGCCAGGAGAACGCCGCGTAGATTTGTTCAAGAATACGCGTTTTCTACATTTTTTAGGGGTGGTGCTGGTAGTCATGGTTGCGCTGTATCTCCCGCAACCGCTTTCGCCCAATTTTTTGCAAAATGAGCGGGAAATCAGTTTGGGAACGATTGGACAATTGCTATCCGTGGGCAGCATTGGGATTGTGGTATTGAATCTGCTCCTCGGGCAGCTTTCTACCCGTTCAGCTTTTGTGTTAGGACAGGTGGCCGTGGGTGGTTTTGCTGTTTTCCTTTGGCGGGGGTATGGATTTCCCTGGTTTGCCCTTGGATATTTCCTTCTGGGCGGGTATCGTGTAGCGATGAATTTATCCAATGCTGAAGTACGTGATTTGGTGACACCGGCCAACATGGGACTGGCTTATGGTGTCACAACGACCGTATCCCTGCTGGCAACCGTCATCGCGCCACCCATTGCCGGTCTGCTCTATGACCGGAATCCAGAGTGGATTTATCCCGTTAGCCTTGTGTTGATTGGTGTAGGTGTACTGCTGAGTCTGCGTTTCCTGTCAAAATCTGTTGAACGTGGGAGCGACTTACAGGCGAGTGAGGTGTTAGAAGTTTAGAAGCACACAAAATTTGTAAGTAACCGCTCAGGCTAAGGTAGAGGAATCTCCGAAAAAAGATGTGCGTGGGGGGTATACCCCCACGCACATCTTTTTTCGGGTTATTTCCTCAAGGAGTCTGCCATGCCCGAATCCATTCTTAATTGGGGTGTCGAGCTTATTCTTTCCTTGCAAAATCTAGGCGATTGGCTTACCGGGCCAATGAATGCCTTTACCTTTTTGGGGAATGAAGATTTTTTCCTGCTGTTATTCCCATTTTTATATTGGTGTTTTGAAACGCAAGTAGGAATCCGCCTGGGGGTATATTTGGTATTGAGTATCGGGCTGAATGAATTGATAAAGGCGGGCTTTCATGATCCCCGGCCTTATTGGTTTGACTCGCGTGTGCGGTTGTTGACCGGTGGAGAATTTTCTTTTGGAATTCCTTCCGGGCACGCTCAGAACGGGGTAGTCATTTGGAGTGGGCTTGCCGCTCAAATCCGGCGGGGATGGGTTTGGGGGATAGCGGTCGTGTTGGCTATCTTGATCGGGTTTTCTCGCATCTACCTGGGCGTGCATTTCCCGACCGACGTGTTTGCAGGATGGGTCCTGGGTGTGGTTGTCTTGGTTCTGTCTATCCGATTGGAAAAACCTGTCTTGGCCTGGTTGGGCAAGTTCGGGATGTGGCAAAAAATCGGGTTCTTTTTCGCGCTGTCACTTGTGTTCGTTTTCCTCAATGGCCTGATCATTCAAGGGGTTGATAACTCCTTTACCGTGCCTGCCCTGTGGGTACAAAATGCCAGCCGGGTAACGTCACAAGAACCCATCGCGCCTTTGTCGCTCATCGGGATGATCACCATTATGGCTTCAGGGTTCGGGTTTACCGCTGGCGTTGTCTGGTTCGGAACGCGCGGAGGGTTTGATACCCAGGGGACATGGCTCGTTCGTATAGGGCGGTTTGTCGTTGGAATTGTGGGGGTTTTGGCGTTGCGATATGGATTGGATGTTCTCTTCAGCTTTGCTGCCGATGTGTCCACATTGGGGTATATACTCCGTTACATTCGTTATGGCGTGATTGGCTTTTGGATTGCGGTCCTGGCCCCGCTGGTATTTATTCGGTTGAGACTCGCATCACCGAGAAAATAAACGCGCAGACACGCCGGGCGATTTCTAATGATCCCGCTTCAGTGGGGTGAATCCCGTGAGGCGGATGAGTTCAATTTGAATCAGCAACAAAACTTCCCCCATGAACCTGCCGGTCAATCAACTTTCGATGCCCATCGAACGTCAACCTGACCTCCACCTGCTGGAAACAACGCTGGTTCCCCACCAATACTTTACGGCAATAATACGCGATCTTTTCCCCTTCTCCGTATTCCGGGCTTAAGTCACTCGCGAGATTGATGCGGGCTTGAATAATTTCCCCACAGCGATTGCACTTTACAGACAAAAAAAGCGCGTTTTCAGTTCCAAGATTTCCAGCATTGGAAAAGAAAGAAGCCAGTTTCTTAAAAAAGTCCATTGTTTTTCAATGTGTAACTACCTGGCTGGGAAGGGGATTGGTTCTTTGGGAATCGGTGGGGAGGCAACCACGGCAAATCCCAAAGAGCCAGGGGATTAGGCCGAAAAAAAGGCCTATCGTAATTAACGGGGTGGGAGAATTTCACGCTAAAAACGGAAGAGCCCAAAAAATGCACCCCACCTTCAAGGCGGGGTGTTAGATTTAAAACGCTACAAATAATATGTCATCCGCTGCAAATGGGTGACCGGGTCAATATACTGCACACGTACGCCCGGCGGTACATTGATGCTGATGGGGGCGTAATTCAAAATCGCTTTCACCCCTGCCTCGACCAACTCGTCTGCGACTACCTGGGCAGCCCCTGCAGGGACCGCGATCATCGCAATTTGTATTTCCGCATTGCAAATCAATTCTACCATTCTCGCGCTGTCTTGCACGACAAACTTATCAATTTTCGACCCAATCTTACCGGGATCACTATCAAAAATCATCGCTACTCGATACCCCCGGTTGTTCAAACCCGGATACCGCCCCAACGCGCTTCCGATGTCTCCGGCCCCCACGACAGCCACGTCCCATACCTGATCCACTCTTAAAATTCTCTGCACCTGCTGGGCCAGCGACTCAATATTGTACCCTGTCCCTTGTTTCCCAAACTCTCCAAACTGCGACAAATCCTTCCGAATCTGCGCCGCTGAGATGCCCAGCCGTTCTCCCAATTCTTGTGATGAAGTCACGCGGCGTCCCTCTTGCAACATGCGCTGCAACGCACGTAAATATACCGGCAACCGCCCGACCACGATATCGGGAATGAATTTATCTGGCATGCAAGCTCCTTGCCAACCGTGATTGTGTGAGAATGCACAATTTACCACAGATCAATACATGGCGCAATGTCCTTGTTATAAATTTCCCAACTATGGTACAAACGGATTTCACACTGTCCCTTCACCCTAAAAGCAACCCACGCGCCGCGTCCAACATTCTGTTCGTTACAGTTTCGATGTCCCCTGTGCCGTCAATAGAAACCAGGGTGCCCGAATTCCTGTAGTAAGCAATGAGTGGGGCCGTCTCATGGTGGAAAACTTGCAGGCGCTCGCGAATGGTTTCGGGGTTGTCGTCTTCCCGCTGGTACAGAAATTCCCCGTTACATTTTTGATAAGGGCATGCTTCAAAGGGGGAGTAGGTTGGATGGAACACGGCGCCACATTCTTTGCAAGTTTGCCGCCCGGACAAGCGCGTGACGATGTCATCGTCAGGCACTTCGAGGGAAAGCACGCCATGGATTGGACAATCCAAATCCTGCGTGATGGTTTCGAGAGCCTCTGCCTGTGGGAGGGTGCGTGGAAAACCGTCGAGGATGAAACCCTGGCGGGTGTCAGGTTGTTCGAGGCGGGCGCGCAGCATTTTGACGCTGATCGCATCCGGGACGAGTTCCCCTTTGTCTATGTAGGAACGCGCGAGGGAACCCAGTTCTGTTCCTTGCTGCATGTGCTGCCGAAAAAGCTGGCCCGTAGAAATGTGAACCAGCGAAAAATGCTTCACCAACGCTATGGCTTGCGTGCCTTTGCCGGATCCGGGTCCGCCGAGGAGAATAATATTCATGGGGTTGATACCGTAATCTCGACTGCCATAAAACCTTCATTGTCTGCTAAATCAATGGCGAGCGACGAG
>DATDOR010000480.1:0-3902 GCA_035293165.1 Anaerolineales bacterium
CCGCCATTGATAATGAGACTGTAAAACAACCCTTAACAATAGATTTAGCCCTTTTACGTTCCATTACTCGACGAAAAAATATTCCTTATCTGCGTATTAGCAGCATCTCAATAAAAGTTGGGACACAAGTGCTAATGGCAGGCTTTCCTGATGACATGGGTCTTCCGTTTGAAATTGATCAATCTTTGGATAGAGGCAACCCAGAAGGCCAATCTTTTTTTCCATGTTTACAATTCGCAAAGCATCAATTATTGATGATAAAGTCGGGAATGATTGGTCATAGGACGAGGTTTGTCCAAACGGATGGAAAACTTACCTTAGAAGGGGAAGTGTTTTATGTGGATAATCAAATTCATAGTGGAGCGAGTGGTGGACCAGTAGTCAATCGTGATGGAAAAGTTGTTGGGATAATCACTCAACGGGCCATCACCTCGGTAGCCTCAAAGGACTACCCAGATTTGAAAGTACCTTCAGGTTCAACTGTGGCGATTTCACCAAGGGTTATTCAACCTTTAATAGATCAAGCAAATTCAACTAGATGATCATATGGTGAACCTTCTAATCCAAAACCACACAATTTCTTGACCAATAAAGGAAAACAATACAATCTTCGTGCCCCTTCGTGTCCTTAGTAATCGTCCAAAAATAAGTTCCCGATTTAGGTGACAGTCACTTGGCAAGTGACTGTCACCTGGCAGGATATTATTTTTAGATAGTTCCTTAGTGGTAAAACCCTCCCTCCATGCTCTTCGACGAACCCACCCTCCGTAAACTCAACACCCTCACCCTCATAGCGAACAAAGTCCGCGCGGGGGCGATGAAAGGCGACCGCCGCTCGAAAAAGCGCGGCGTCAGCATCGAGTTTGCCGACTACCGCGACTACGTCCCCGGCGACGACCTCCGCCACCTGGACTGGAACGTCTACGCCCGGCTGGAAAGGCCATTCATCAAACTCTTCGAGGAAGAAGAAGATCTCGCCGTTCATCTCCTCGTGGACGCTTCCAAATCCATGAACTGGGGCGGTATTTCTGGCGAAATAAACGGCGATCACAATAAATTCGACTACGCCCGCAAACTCACTGCCGCGCTCGGCACGATTGCTCTTTCCGCCGGGGATCAGATCACCATCGGGTTCCTCACTCCAACCGGAACCGGCCCACAATACGGCCCCGCGCGCGGCGTCCACCACACCCTCCGTCTCCTCACCTACCTGGAAAAACAACCCGCTGCCGGACAGACGAACCTCAACCAGTCCTTGCAAACCTACGCCCTCGCCGCCCGCCGCCCCGGCCTGACCTTCATCATCACCGATCTCTTCGACCCCAACGGCTACGAATCCGGCCTGGGTCGCCTGCAATCCCGCGGCCACGAACTCGTCCTCCTCCACCTCCTGTCCCCCGACGAACTCGACCCCCAACTCGCCGGCGATCTCCGCTTTGTGGACATCGAAACTGGCTACACGCAGGAAGTCTCCCTCGACAGCAGCATCCGCGACCTCTACCGCGCCCGCGTCGCCGCCTGGCAAGACGAAATCCGCCTCTTCTGCCAGAAACGCGAAATCCACTACCTCCCCCTCTCCACCGCCGTCCCGTGGGACAAAGTTGTCCTCTTCCAGATGCGTCGGGAGGGAATTGTCAAGTAATTTGTAATTGGCAGATACGCAGTTCGCCAGGTGAGTCGGAGCGCCAGAGACTTATCGAAGTCAAGAACGGCGTAGGCAAGACCCGCTTAACCAGGTTTCAATACGCTGGCGCTACTCAACCCACGGCCTCGCTTCGAGTGCGTTGCACCTGAGCAATCACTCATCCTGAGTGACCGTACTGACGTCCAATACATTCAGATTAGTCTGAATACAATTTCCGAAAGTGTCAAATCGAGTACTGAACTTTTCACAATCCATATAGGCAATTTTCGTGCTGTCCGGCGACCAGACTGCGCGCGGATCTACGTTTTTGAGGATAAACGTAAGCTGCTCACTCTCCGGTGAATACAGCCAATACCCGTAATCACCAAAACCACCCATCTGCCCACCGAGGAGCAGCCAATTCCCATCGGGTGACCACTTCACCAAAAATGGGTTATTGATGCTCGTTAGCACTTGTTCTGGTTCCTGGATTTCCGGCTCCATCAAATACAGGCTCCAAATCGAGAGATGCCGCTCAGCGTACTTGCGCCCAATCGGCCCGGTCGTCGCCATGAAAGCAATCGTGTTTCCATCCGGCGACCAGGCTGGATAACGAGCCATGCCGACCTCGGGAACTTTTTCTGGGTCGTTCAATGCCGCTTCATTTTCGGCCAGCGACCAGCTACGAGCCTCGCCGTTATACGTTTCGGAAATGGTGATGTCAGGAAATTCGTACCCTATCGGAGAAATCCAATAAATCGAAGAAACGTCGCCCCACAGGTCTGCCATTCCCAGGGTCATGTTGGGGTTCCAGGAATACTGTGAGTTAAAAACAACCCTATCGAACGGCAAAGAGGTATCCATCAAAAACTCTGATTGCCCGGATTTCAAATCATACGCCAGCATGTATAACGAATCCTCCCCCGCACCGGGGTTGACGCACTGTTCCAGGAAACTCAACCGCCCATCCGGCAGCAGACTCGGCCCCCAATAATACCCGCCCCGCAAGCAAGATTCATGCGCGGGAAAGGCCAGTTCCTTCGGCTCCCACTCATCCGCAATCGCGTACCACCGCAGGCCAAACACATCGTGCTCAGGCAAGGCGACAAATACCATCAACCGGCCGTCGGGCAGCCAGATCAGGTTATCAAACCCCTTCGCCTCACTTTCGACGGCAATTTTTTCCGATGGGACTCCGGTTTGATTGATCAAGCCGCAGCCTGATAATACGAAAACAAAAATCAATGCCATCATCTTTCTCATCGTCAGCCTCTTTCTCAATCGTTGAATTC
Source organism: Anaerolineales bacterium (assembly GCA_035293165.1). Taxonomy (GTDB): domain Bacteria; phylum Chloroflexota; class Anaerolineae; order Anaerolineales; family JABWBV01; genus JABWBV01. Next base: position 2,917 of record DATDOR010000480.1, read on the forward strand.
ATAAGATAATTGAATTAACGTCTTAACCTCTTTTTCGTTACCCAACCATGTCTTTTCTCACTCCCCTGGCCTTCCTATCCGCGCTGCTGGCGATCCCCATCCTTATCCTCTACATGCTCAAACTACGCCGGAAGGAAGTGGAAATCTCCTCAACGATGTTGTGGCAGATGATCCTGCGCGACCGGCAGGCCAACGCCCCCTGGCAACGTCTACGCCGGAACCTGCTCCTGCTCCTGCAACTGCTGATCCTGGCCGGTTTGGTGTTTGCCCTCGCACGGCCCGCGATCCCCATCCCAGCCGTCGCTACCGGATCCGTGATCGTGCTCCTCGACGCCTCCGCATCGATGCAAGCCACAGATGTGGAACCGACCCGTTTTAATGCTGCCCTTGAAGTGGTCCGGGGAGTGATCGAAAGCCTGAACCCGGATTCGACCATGACCCTGATCCTCGTCGCAGAGCAACCGGAAATCCTTGTCACCGGAGAGACGGACAAAAACATCCTCCGCCAGGCGCTGGCAGATGCCCACCCCATTCAGGGAACGGCGGATTGGCAGGCGGCCCTTGCCCTGGCCGCTGGCGCTGCCGGACGTGAAGCGGTGGACGCCACCACTGTCATCATTTCCGATGGGGGTTTGCCGGATGAAGGCCTTCCCCCCCTACCGGGACAGGTACGGTATGTTCCCATCGGCGAGTCCGCTAACAACCTGGCGGTATCCGCGCTCGCGCTACGCCCAGCGTCTGGAGGGCCAGAACTGTTCGCCCGCGTTGCCAATTACGGGGATACGGAACGCCTTGCTATTGTGTCCATTTCGATTGATGGCGCGTTTTACACCGCCGAACGGCTACAAATTCCACCCAATGACAGCAGTTCCATCGTCCTGGAAAACCTGCCACCAACCATAGATACGTCGGACACTTACGAAGCCCGCCTGACCACCGCCGAGGGGGAAAGTGAAGTGGATGACTTTGCGCTGGATAATGTCGCC
>DATDOR010000481.1:0-2435 GCA_035293165.1 Anaerolineales bacterium
ATGAAAATCGTCGTCCCACGCACGCCGGAGCCGAATGAAACTTCATCCTGCGCTACTACACTTGCATCAATCAGGATACGCAATGGCGCAGGCAACCCAAACGGGCCGACCGCGCCGATTTCGTAACCGGTCACTTCCAGCACTTCCTCCGCGCTTGCCATCGTCAGCCGGGATTGGCCGACGAATTTACGTAACGCCTTCCAGGGAATTTGAGCAGGCCCGGCCATCAACACCATCAGGTATTCCCCTTCTGCCAGACGAAATAAGATCGAGCGGATCACTTGTTCAGGTTGTTGCCCGCGCTCGTGGGCGGCTTGTTCGAGCGAAGTCACCGGCCCGGGGTGGGTGAAGACCCGGTGGGGGATGTTTTTTTCGAGCAAGGCAAGGGAAACAGGAGGAATGGAAGTCATCAATCTGAACCACTAAGCACACAAAGTATGCCGTTCACTAAGGAGCACGAAGAAAATAGAGTAAAAATCCGCGTTCATCCATCTAATCCGAACAATCCGCGTCCTATTCGTCTTCCCAAAGCCCTAATTGGCGCGGACGGGGGGCGAGACCGCTGACCCCAACACCCAACAGGCGCACGCGTTTTCCCGGTTGCCAGATTTTTTCCAAAAGCATCCACGCAGTCTGGGCGATTAAGTAGGAATCGTCAAATGCCTGGCTCAAGGTGGTCTGGCGCGTCAGGGTGGTGAAGTTAGGCCAGCGAATTTTGAGCTTGATCGTGGTGGCGGTTAAATTTTGTTTTTGCAGTTGGTAGGCGAGGCTCTTTGCCTGCTCTTCGATCAATGCGCGGAGGCGGTTCGGATCGCCCACATCCCGGGCAAAAGTTTCTTCCTGGCTGAAGGATTTGGCTTCCCGCACGGTGACGATGGGACTGTCATCAATGCCCTGGGCGCGGCGGGACATGTCTTCACCGTGTTTGCCGAACAGGCGCGAAAGTTCAGTGGGGGATGTGCGGGCGAGATCGCCGATAGTAGCGATGCCCATTTTGTTGAGCCGGGCGGCGGTCTTTGGCCCGACACCCCACAAACGTTCGACGGGGAGCGGGGAGAGGAATTCCGCCTCCGAGCCGGGTGGAACAACCGTGATGGCGTTTGGGGGGCCGGCCCCGCGCGCCTGGCCTTTCCCAAAATCCGAGGCAATTTTGGCGACCAGCTTATTGATGGCGACACCGAGCGAACAGGGCAGGCCGAGTTCGGTGAGGATAGTCTGTTGCAAATTGTGGGCAAGTGCATCTGGATCGTCGGTTAAATCCGTACCATCAAGGAAGGCTTCATCAATGGAAATTTGCTCAACCAATGGTGTGAGGGCATGGAGACGCTCCATCACTTTTCGGGAGGCAGCACGATACAGGTCAAAATGAGGGGAGACAACTTGAAGGCCAGGGCAAATCCGCACCGCGCGAGACATGGGCATCGCGGAACGCACGCCAAACTGTCGCGCGGCATATGAACAGGAAGAAACCACCCCGCGCGATTCGGGCTGTCCACCGACAGCAAACGGTTTGCCGTGCAAGGTAGGATCACGCTGCTCTTCGACGGCGCAATAAAAAGCGTCCAGGTCCAGGTGAATGATTACGCGGGATTTATTTGTGGTACTCGTTGTGCTCCACTTCAAAGACATGGGAGTTCAGGTTGGCGACCCATTGTTTGCCTTCCTGGGTGACGCGTAAGTAACCCAGGGCTTCACCGATGAAGGGGCGGACAACTTTCCAATAGAATTGGGTAAAGTTTTGACGCATGTGGCCGGGGCTGGTATAGCCAATGCGTTTGTTTTCCCCGGTTTCTTCAAATTCATAAAACAAAGCAGGAATCTTGCGGAGGTAATCAGGATCACCCAACTGACCGATGAAATCGGCGGCGCGCACCAAGGCGCCATAGCCGTCTACAATTTGATGAGGGCCAGCTGGTGGGACGGGGAAACGGGTCATTTCGATATATTTGGTGATGACTTCAGCGTCCACGTCAGTAAGATTTTTCCCCCCAAAACGTTCCCGGACAAATAGCTGGCTACGGCTGACGTGGTAGGGGGTCAGGGAGGCATCTGTACCGGTATCGGGGATTTGGACGGTTTCGCCGTTTTCGCCAGTGGCGTAAGAGCCATTTCCATCGGCGCTGCATACGCCTTTGACATAGCCAATATCATGACAAAGGAGCGCCAACATAAAATGAAGCCAATCACGTGGGGTGACGCCTCCTTCAGCCAGATGTTTACCCTTGAGGATGGCCTGGCCGACCATCGTGACCATCATCGTGTGCTCCACATCGTGATAGAGTGAGTTGGAGTTGGCGATAATTTCCAGGCTTAAGCGCCCGGCCCATTCGAGGATGCTGCCGTATTGCGGTTCTATCAGGCTGTACGTTTCCTGATAGGCGCGCTTAAGCTCTTTGACAAATTGTTCTATGAGAATGCCTTGAAGGTTAAACATG
>DATDOR010000482.1:0-3459 GCA_035293165.1 Anaerolineales bacterium
CGCTGAGAGATTTGTCCATTCTGCGGGATCAATGGAATCAGGGGTATCAGCTCTATTGAATAACTGAAGACATTGACAGGTATCATCTCTTCAGCGTCCTCAGCGAAAATCAGCGATCCACGCGTGCCTGAACCACAGATACGCTCTAAAAGGGCCATTTTCCAACCCGACTACCTTGACCCCAACTACCCCCTCTCCGCGCTCACCGGCAAAGCTATCGGGGCTTGTAAAATCGTCTACCGCCAAGATGTAACTGCTCAGGCTAAGGGAGAAGAATCTCCGAAAAAAAGGTGTGCGTGGGGGTGTACACCCCCACGCACACCTTTTTTTCGGGCCATTTCCACTCTGGACTGAGTAGTTACCATTCGATGAAATTTGTAAGGGTGTGAGTGTACGGAAAAGAGCCTCCAACACGGGAGGCTCTTTGCTTGTAATGAAAATCAACAGGGAAAATAGACTGTTGTTTAGTTTGTTTCAGGCGGGCGCGGCTTCTTTCTCAGTCTGCTGCTGGGCATAGGCATCCATCCAGTTGTCCATGGCCTCGAAAAGATTCTCGTCATTCACGACAAATTCTTTCTCTTGCCCATCCCGGTCGTGGATGTGGAAGACAATTTCATCGCGCTTATCTTCATCCACCACCATGAGGGTGCAGGCGGTGGGTTTGATTTCTTTGCCCAGGTATTTGTCAGCGAAATCCGAGGTGCAAGCCGCTTCCCAACAGTTACAAACCGAGCGATCCAAATAGATTTTCATAGCTAACTCCTTCGAGATAGAACCTTAGGAGACTTCCGAAGTTTATTATAAACTTCGGAAATCTTCAACTTATAACCTTATACGCATAAGCATACGCTTCACGTAAAGCAAAAAACAGGGGCATTTGTCCCAGAATAATCGGGCAAATGTCCCTGTCAATATTGTGACTTTGAGAACCCTCATACTGCACAGAAACGCTAAGCGGGCCATTCCCCTCAAGATTATTTGATCCGGTAGCCCCCCATCTCGTTGTTGATCACCCACCCCACCACTTCGCCGATAAATATCTGGTCGAACAGGTACGCTTCCCGGTCGAGGGCGGCCGACCCCTTCCCGCGCACCCGCTGGCTTTCCCGGATCATGTAGCGGAAGCGCTCCTGCCAGAAATCCATATTTTGCGGACGAAGGTCCACCCAGCCTTTTTTCGCCCATTTGTCCAAATCACCCTCATGGATGGAAACGGTAGAACTGGCGGCCACTTCAGGAATCCGCATGAACGGTCCGCGTAGTAGGGTGCATCCGTCCGGGAGCAGGATCGCTCCCCCGGTGGAGGTGATCAGATCACAGACGTCGGGGTGCGTTTGCAGGTACCGGTGCAGGCATTGAGTGAGTTCTTCCGGGGTGCGGTCCACCCGCGCGGATTTTCCTTTGTTTTCTTTCAGTTCGTCTTTGCCCAATTCCAGCACTTTGGCAAGGGTTCCGTAGTTTTCTTTTAGCAGGTAGGCTTCCCAAAGCAGTTTGGAGAGTTCAGGCGGGCCGAGTTCGCCGAGGGCCACGCTGGGGACACCCACTTCTTGTTCCAGCCGGTTCAGGTCGTCAATGGCCTGGCGGCGCAAATAGCCGCCTCGATAGGTTGGCCCCATGATCGAGCTGTCTATGGCAGTGATCACGTCTTTGCCGGTGTTGATGCCCTGGATTTCCAGTTCGACGGCGCGGGCAATTTCCTCGGGGGTGATCAGTTCCATCTGGCGGAGGGAGGTGATGGCTTCGAGTTCGCCCTTTGCGAAGACGCCATTTTCGCCCGTATCGGCGACGACCAATTTGAGTTTGTCTTTCTTTTCAAATTGGGTTTCGGGTAAGCGGAGGGATAATTTTTCGTTGAGGATTTCGGCTTTGCTGGCGAAGATGTAGGCAGGTTTGCCCCTCCGGCGGATGCTGCGGAAGGTCGTATCCACCCACCCGATCAGGGCAGCGGGTTTAACCTCTTTGACAATGGGGCCGCCGACGGTGCGCGCCATCAGGAACAGCAGACCTGTGTGGGCAAAGGCGATGGCAGTTTTGGACATCAGCTTGGCGCTGGGTTTGTCCTCGCCGTGTGTGTAAGGGATGTTGAGGCCCATCCCGCCCGTGCCTGTCGTGCCGACTTTGAGGTACAGCCGGGTTTTAGCTTCTCGCATCGCCCGGTTAATGAAAAGGACATGGCGCACCAGTTGGGGCGTGTATTGGGAGATGAGCAGCGCTTCGACGGCCTGTACCATGTTTTCCTGGGCACTGGCAGATTGATTGCCCTGGAAGCTGTCCAAATCGCGGCGGGTAATCTGGCTCGCGGTATAGATGTCCTGGTAGCTGATAGCGGTGGCGGTGTTGATGGCGTCTACGATCACATCGGGACGGTGTTCGAGGATCAGTTGGACAAGTTGGGATCGTTGGTAGGCCGCTTCGGTGTCGCCGAACAGGTCTTCGTACAGTTCCGCGCGATAATCGGGGTCCTGTAGCAGATCGGCCCGGCGCAGACGTTGTTGGCGGTCCCGGGCGTTGAAATCTGCGCGAACGAATACGTCCCCCCAGAAGCCCACAAAGTCCACGTCGGGATATTCTTTTTCCAGGGCGCTGATTGCCTCGCGCACCTCTTGTTGGTACAGCGAGACAATGATCATTTTTTCTGGATGTTGGTATTTGCAGATACGGCGGGCGACTTGAAAACCAACCATGCCTCCGCCGCCGAGGATGAGAAAGGTCTTGTCTTGCATAAGTTGTACTCCTGAAGCGAATAATTGGTATCCCTCTTATTCTAACGAGTTCCGATGAGATTGGGGAACGGATCGGGACTTATGGCTGAATGAATATTAATTCCCAGGAACCCCAAATCGTCTGCCCACCTTCAGCCTGACATTCAGAGGCAGTCAGATCCGTGATGAGCTGGCTGCCATCGGCGAGACGAAGCGTGTAGCTGATGTCCGGGGTCATGGCAAAATCGGCATACCCCAGACCCAATTCGGGTTTGAGGCCAGTGAAGAAGTGTTCTTCGCCATTGGGCCAGTTGAGGATGATTTCAACGCCAGGAATGCCGATCTCATCCTTGTTGAGGGTTCGAACGATAAGCAGGGGGCCAACCAGGTCAGGTTCACAGAGCAATGTGCGCTGGTCGAGGATGTAAGGGGATGCAGAGGTAGCCGTCGGGGCGAGGGTCGGAGGAGGGGATTCTGTCGCGGTGGGGGTTTGTATGGGGAGAGGGGTAGAGGGGGTGATGGTTTGCGTCCCTGTACTTTCTGTGTTTGTAATGGAAGTTGTTTCTATGATGGGGGAGGAGGTGCTGGTTGGAAGGGAGGTTAAGGTAGGGATTGGCGTTTCTGTAGGCGTTTCCGTGGGAGGAGGAAGTGGCGTTTGGGAGGAAAAATCCGTTGGGGTAGGGAATTGCGTCAGCGGGGCGGCAGTGGGGACAGAGGCAGGGGGAGCATCAGCAACAGAGGCAAGTTGGGCGAGGGC
>DATDOR010000483.1:0-4123 GCA_035293165.1 Anaerolineales bacterium
GTTATTGCCGCACAAACCTCCCATCTAATCAATTATTGCTTGGAGGAAAAGATGTCAAAAAAAGAAAAAAAGGATAAGAAAGCCAAGAAGAAACATTCTGCTGACGGGTCTAACAAGCAGGAGACAGTCGAAGTTCAGACCATATCGGGGAACCAACAGGCGGTCTCATCCATTCCACCCGAGGGGCAACTTCCCATCAACAAAAAAGCTTACGAGAAGGAGCTGGCCCGCCTGCAGGAGGAGCTGATCAAGTTGCAGGAGTGGATCCGCGCCCAGAAGCTGAAGGTCGTGGTCATTTTTGAGGGACGGGATGCGGCCGGTAAGGGAGGCGTGATCAAACGCATCACCGAAAGCCTCAACCCGCGCATCTGCCGCGTGGTGGCGCTGCCGGCGCCCACCGAGCGGGAAAAGACCCAATGGTACTTCCAACGTTATGTGGCCCAGCTGCCCGCCGGAGGCGAGATGCTGCTGTTCGACCGCAGCTGGTATAACCGCGCCGGCGTGGAACGGGTGATGGGATTTTGTACCGATGAGGAATACAGCGAATTCCTGCGCGCGGTCCCGGAGTTTGAACGCATGCTGGTTCGCTCGGACATCCTTCTGATCAAGTACTGGTTCTCGGTCAGTGACAGGGAGCAGGAAAAGCGTTTTCAGGGGCGTATCAATGACCCCACCAAACGTTGGAAACTCAGTCCAATGGACCTGAACTCGAGGGCGCGCTGGGTGGAATATTCCAAAGCGAAAGACGAGATGTTTGCTCACACCGACATCAAGCAGGCCCCCTGGTATGTGGTAAATGCGGATAACAAGATGTGCGCCCGGCTCAATTGCATCCATCACCTACTCAGCATGATCCGTTATGAGGATTTGACGCCTGAACCGATCAACCTGCCGCCGCGCCAGACAGAAGGTGGCTACGTGCGCCCGCCCATCACCGACCAGACCTTTATCCCGGAAATTTATATCCCGGAAGATAAGGCTGGGGACGACAAGCACTAAAATTAGGAGAGCCACATATTGGTCACACCGAACAGATATTTCAGACCCTAAAGGTTTTCCGCGTAGACTCTCGTGATATTATGTCAAATCGTCCCGCCAGACATGGCACAGGTTAATGAAAGAAACCTTTAGGGTCTCACAACGAACAGGAGCTGCACATGGGGCGCATCGAAAAGACCGTTTTCATCAGTTACCGCCGCATGCTCTAGAGTAAGTTTCGCTGGAAAAGATTCTTCTTCATGCAAAGAATAATAAAGTAGAATCAAATCACTTAAAGAAAGCGAAAGGGCACAGCCCTAATGATTCCACGTATCTACATCGACACATCGGTTATTGGCGGATGTTTTGACAAGGAGTACGAAAAACCGTCAAAACAACTCTGGAGTGAATTTAGCACTGGCAAAAAATTCGCCCTGGTTTCGGATTTACTCCAACTTGAACTGGAGGAAGCGCCAGTAAGAGTCAGCCGACTGCTGAATGATTTGCCGGCGGACTTTGTCGAGTATATTTCAATTGACGAGGAAGTCATTGACTTGGCAAACGCTTATCTTCAGGATGGTGCAGTGGCGGAATCAAGTTTGTCGGACGCCCGTCACATTGCAATGGCGACCATTGCCCGGGCTGACGTTTTGGTAAGTTGGAATTTCAAGCATATTGTGAATCTCAATCGGATTCGCCGTTTCAACGCAGTGAACCTGAAATTGGGTTACCCGATCATTGAGATTCGCAGTCCAAACGAGGTACTAAATGAAAACTGAGACAATCAATGCAGTCGCCTTGAAACGCGAATTACAAAAGAAAGCAGAACAGAAGTTGATGCGGTTATCGGAAATAGAGCAAATCGAATTGTTGCGGCGTAAGTACGGGCATGTTCGCCGCACAGCAAAACGAAAACCGCGGCGAGACGTACAGCCTGTCTAGGATCCCAACCTCCCCCAAATTCCGCTCGTTGAACTTGGGGGAGGTATCCCGCCCTAGGCGGGACAGAGGGGCAGAATAATCCCTTATTGATACGAAACAGGAGCTACACATGGGGCGCATCGAAAAGACCGTTTTCGTCAGTTATCGCCGCAAAAATTCTACATCAACCATGCAACTAAACTTTTCATCATCACAGAAAAGGAATCGTCACAATGCCCTCTCCCCGCGGGAGCCCCACAGGGGTGCTCACCTGCACTTGCGCCAGGTGAAAGTGTCGCGAAGGGACAAACCGACACGCCGATCAATCGTCACAATCAGGCGATGCACTGACTGCCCGTTAGGGCGTGTCGAAGTGGTGAGGTTCCCATGACGGGGCCCATCGAATAGCCCGTTTTCATCAGTTGTAGACGTATGTGAGTGAGTATGTTGCACAGGGGTTTTAGGTTCGTTTCAGGTTAGTTCCTTCGGGAGTTTACGAGTATAATTTTTCCACCGAAACCGACAGGAGAACTATATGAGCACAATCAAAACTATTTCGTTGCCTGATGGTAATCAAGCGAAGGCGCAAGAAGTCGAGTTTAAACTCCTTCATGAGGATTGGAGTCAGTATCAATTGCCTGATGGCACAACCGTTAAACTAAAGACAACAGTTTTGAAGATATTGCAGGTTTTGGATAGCGAAGGAAAACCTGCCCGAACCGTAGAAGGCGACCCGTTTCTTATTGTTAATCACCGAACAGATGTGATTACCAGCGGTTAAAGGAGATTATCATGTTTGAGCAAGCAGTAAAATCCTCCCAAAAAATCTATACCATGGTTGATCAGCCAGCGGAATCAACCTACATTCCAAATTTCCCATATATTGAGAGGGTAATGTTTACGGGAGGCGATTCTGCCGTTATTCGGGGTACACGCGTTAAAGTGAGCCACATCGTTGGGTATTTACAGATGGGCGAAACCCCCGAAACGATTGTCGAAGAAGTCCTGCCTTTTTTGAAACATCCCCAGATACTTGATGCCCAACGGTATTATCAATACCACAAAGAAGAAATTGACGAAGAACGCCGCGAGAACACGGAAGAGGCTGGGCGCAAGTATTTGCGGGAAACGTTGGGCGAAGACGATTATCGAACCGTTACAGGGACATGACTGCGGATAAATCCAAAGCCCCAAAGTTGCTTTTGGATGAGCAGATTTGGGTCTACCTTGCTACGCTTCTGCGCGAACAAGGCTTTGACGTGTATCATGTGACTGAAGTTGGACTCGACCAGACGCCTGACCCTGAAATCCTTCGTGCCGCCGTGGAGAAACATCGTGCGGTTGTGACGTTCAACGTCAAAGATTTTGCTCCATTTATCGAGGAGTATTTCAAAGATGGCAGGGAGCATTATGGCATTGTCGCGTCTGACCAAATCTCGCGAGGGGAGTTGAAGAGGCGTGTTACAAATTTATTGAACAGCATTACAGCAGAAGATTTAAAAAATACGATACGCTACCTGCAAGAATTCAAGTAAGAAGGAGATCTCCCATGACGGGGCGCATCGAAAAGATCGTCTTCATCAGTTACCGCCGTAAAAGTTCTCTCTCAACCATGCAACCCAACTTTTCATCACCACAGAAAAGAATTCGTCCCCATACCCTCTCCCCGCGGGAGCCCCACAGGGGTGCTTCGCGAAGGGACAAACCGACACGCCAATCAATCGTCACCATCAGGCGATGCACTGACTGCCCGTTAGGGCGTGTCGAAGTGGTGAGGTCTCTCCCATGACGGGGCGCATCGAAAGGACCGGAAGACCGGTTTCAGCTCTACTTGAAATGCACAGGGTATAATTTAGGCAAGGTTTTCAATTGTGCGCAACGACATAACACCCGAACTTAAGCAAGTAGTCAAACGCTATCGCACCCAGCTTGAGAAAATGGGAATCCGTCCCACGCGTGTTTTGCTTTACGGTTCCCAAGCCGCCGGCACGGCACGGGAAGGCAGTGACATCGATCTGATCGTGATTTCGGGCGATTGGGAAAAATACAACCACCGCCAAAGATTGGAATTGCTTGGCGTTGCAGCGGCAAGAATCCTTGAGCCTGTTCAAGCGCAGGGATTCACCCCAAGCGAAATCAGATCCAAAAAGGTAACGCCTTTTGGCAACAAGTGATAAATGAGCAGGCGATTACAATCTAAGTTGATTGCCTCAAAAGGTGAACA
>DATDOR010000484.1:0-5389 GCA_035293165.1 Anaerolineales bacterium
CGCGCGGGAAGGCTATCCGGCAAATTGTGTACCCACTCAAGGCTCTGGGCAATTGTCAGGCCAAGCATCACATCTCCGCTCAAACCCATGAAAGCCGGAATGGTGAGTTCGATTTCGATCTCTCCTTTTTGCGGCAGGTTATGGTGAGTGAGATAACGCGTGGCGAATGCGTGGGCAACGTGGGCGCGCGGGCCGGTGATGTGCAGGCGCGGCCCGGACTGGATGGCGAGTTGGATCGGGGGGTGCTGCACCGTGAGGGCGAGGAGGGCAGGCTGGTCGTGGTATTGGACAAGCCCAAGTGGCAGGGAAGCAGGGGCGGCGAGTTCGAGAATCATTGGTAAAATGGTTTATGGCTTTTGAGATTAACCCAAAATTCGTCTGGGCAGGGTTGGCAGGGGTTATTTTAGCCGTTGTTTTACTTCTTGGGGCAGCCTTTGGCATATTAATTTTGCAAGACCGGCAAGCCGCGCATTATCCGGGTGCGATTCAGCTTTCGGCGCATGATCAAGTCTCTGTATATCCGCAAGCATCCTATAAGCAGGTCGCCTCATACCGGACGATGGATGATTTTGTTTCTGTGTACGACTGGTATTCGCGTGGGTTCAGCCTGGGGCCGGAGAAACAGGCGCAGAGCCAGTGTATTCACATGTACGATTCGCAAACAGAATATAGCATGTCACGCATCGTGTCGGTAACGGTGTGTGATACCCCCAATGGCCGGATGATTTTTGTGCAGCGGACGGTTGAGATCGAAGGGAGATAGCGCGGGCTAAGGGGAGACTTCCAAAGTCTTTGAAACGTGCTGCCATTTTTGAGCGGCTTATGGAGACTTCGGAAGTCTTGTGGCTCAAAATGGTAAGGGAATATGTGCGCCGCGTATGAAAACAGGCCAACCCATTGGTTCCCAAACGGATTATTGTCCGGCACACGGTTTCCGCACACTCGAAAGATTTCCCCGTGAGGATTTCACGCTCGGCAAAGGTTAAAGGAGGGGTGATTTTATAACACCGCAGGTTCTGGCTGTTCAGGATGAAGATCGCTGTGCCCCAGGCCAGCAGGATGATCAATATCACGCCTGCAAGCAATAAAAGGGGGGAATACTGCCGATATTTATCGAGGCGGGAAAGGTACCAAAACACGATACCCGTCAAGAGAGCGGTGATCCAGCGCCAGGGAGAGACGGTGGTTCTCTGATCCAAATTTACCTCATTACATTGGCTTTCCTCACATCAATGACTTCCTGGTCGCCGATGTTATTCAAGACTGCCATCAAATTATTCTTATCAGAGACACCTTGTACCTTCAACACAATATCCCATTTATCGTTTTGTTTCGGGGTACGGACACATCCGAGTGAAATAATTCCCCAACCTTTTTCGACGAGCGCACTTGATAATCGGACAGACTCACCATCCCGGTCAGGAACACGCATCACAATCCGCCAGCCTGGCTCGATGGCCCCGAGCAGATTTTGTAATTCCACCAACAAATCCGTTTCAGTGATAATTCCGACGACGATGCCGTCCTCAACCACCGGTAGGCCGCCGATTTTGTGTTGAATCATGAGTTCGGCAGCTTCTTCGATAGTGGCGTTCGGAGAGATGGTATGCAAGTCTGCTCCTTTGAGCATTACGTCCTTGACTGCCAGGCTGGAGAGCAGCCGGGTGATCTCCCAAATATTCAGACTGCCCAACCGGTCCGGGGGGATTTGCAAACGCGCGCGCGTCACCATTCCTATGAGCCGTTTGCCATCTCCGACGACAGGCAAATGACGGATTTTGTTTTCGGACATCAATTTTTGGGCTTCCGTCACTCGCTTGTCAGGTTCGATCATGATCGGGTGGCGGGTCATGTAATCTTTGACGAACATTGATCCTTCTCCTTATGAGAGACCCTAAGGTTTTACGAGAATCTTTACAAACTAAGATGTCATCTTTACTGTTGACACGGGTCTGTTGAAAACCTTATGAAAACCCTTCGGGTCTGGGGCTAGGCATGAATCACCGGCTCCATCTCCCGCAAGGTTTCCAGCGGGATGTGGCAATAAATTTTATGGCCGTTTCCGGCGTCCTGCCAGGGGGGGTCTTCCTGTTCGCACAGGTTCGCCTTGTCCCCAAGCATTTCTCGACGCGGGCAGCGGGTGTGGAAAGGGCATCCTGATGGCGGGTGAAGCGGGCTGGGGACGTTGCCTTCCAGGATGATGTGTTCTTGTTTCACGCTGGGGTCAGGGATGGGGACAGCGGCCAGCAGCGACTCCGTGTACGGGTGATAGGGCGGGGCATAGATATTTTCCGCCGGGCCGATTTCCATGATCTTACCCAGGTACATGACTGCGATATTGTCCGAGAAGAAACGGACGACGCTCAGGTCATGGGCGATGAAGATCATCGTCGTGCCGAATTTGGCCTGGATTTCGAGCAACAGGTTGAGCACGGCAGCCTGCACGGACACGTCCAACGCCGAAACCGGCTCGTCACACAGCACAAGATCGGGACGTCCTGCGAGCGCGCGGGCAATGCCGATACGTTGCTTTTCACCGCCGCTCAGTTGGCGGGGGAGGCGGTCGTAGTAATATTCGTCGAGTTTGACCGCGCGCAGCAAACGGATGACTTCATCTCGGATTTGGTCCTTAGGCACAACTTTGAACCGGCGCAGTGGCCGTTCGATTTGCTGCCCGACACTATAGGTGGGGTTCATGGTAGAGTCGGGGTTCTGGAACACCATTTGCAATTCCCGAACCATGCTGATGTCCCGCTTTTTGACACCCCCTTCCAGATCAAACCCCATGAAGTTAGCCTGGCCACCCGTTTTATCTTCCAGGCCGATGATGGTTTTGATGAGCGTGCTTTTGCCACAACCCGATTCGCCTACCACACCCAACGTTTTCCCTTTAAGCACTTCAAAAGACACCCCATCCACGGCTTTGACATAATCTTTTTTGCCCAGGCCAATTGCACTGAGCACGGAGGAATTGGGATGGTCGTAGTAGGTTTTCAGCCCATCTAAGGAGAGAATGGGTTTGCCTAAGCCTTCGTGAATGACCGTTTCCAGGTCAGGAAGGATCAGGTCTTCGGTGGGAATCCAGGTGGTAGAGTCAATTTCTTCTGCGAAATGACAGCGGGCGAGATGTCCGTCCACAATTTCGCGGAACGCGGGTTTTTCGGCACGGCAGCGTTCGCGGGCGTAATCGCACCGGGGTTCGAATGTGCATCCCGGCGGGAGGTTAGCCGGGGAGGGGACCCGCCCCCGGATGGGGTACAGCACACTGCTCGCTTTGTCCCGTCCCAGTTTGGGCAGACAGCGAATCAACCCTTGCGTGTACGGGTGCTGGGGGTTGGCGTAAATTTCGTTAACAGCGGCCATTTCGACCACTTCGCCCGCGTACATCACCCCAACCCGGTCGGCGACACGGGCAATCACGCCCAGGTTGTGGCTGATGATCAAAATCGCTGTATCAAAATCCCGGCGCAGGTCGGCGACCAGGTCGAGGACGGCGGCCTCGACCGTCACGTCGAGAGCGGTGGTCGGTTCGTCCATCACCAGCAGGGCAGGGTTGTTGAGCATCGCCATTGCAATGACGACGCGCTGCTGCTGGCCGCCGGAAATTTGATGGGGATACCGTTCCAACACTTTGGCGGGGTCGGGCATATAGACCCGGTCAAGCATTTGGATACAACGCTCGCGTGCTTCCTGTTGGGAGATGCCCCGGTGGATGGTGAGAACTTCGGTCATTTGCTCCCCAATGCGGAGAACGGGGTTGAGGGAAGTCATTGGGTCCTGGTAAACCATCGAAATCTGGTCGCCACGCAGTTTGCGAAGTTCTTCAGGAGAGCGCCCGACGAGCGACTGTCCCTGGAAGTAGATGTCTCCCCTGGCAATTTTGCCGTTTTTGCCGAGGTAATTCACTAATCCGTAAGCAACCGTGCTTTTGCCACAGCCCGACTCCCCGACGATGCCGAGGGTCTCCCCCCGGTATATTTCAAACGACACATCTCGCACGGCGTGTACATCCCCGGCGCGGGTTTCGTAGGCAATACCCAGGTTTTCGACTTTAATGACAGGTTGTTGCATTTTTCCGGGTGGTTTGATCATAAAATTCCTTGATGTGTCAGGGGTCAGGTATCAGGTATCAGGGGTCAGGTATCAGGTGATTGGGTAATCCTGACACCTGACACCTAAACACCTGACCCCTAAACACCTATCTGTATCGCTGCGTCTCTTCATTTATCCCATCTGCCATCAGGTTGAGGCCGACGACGAGCATGGCAATGGCGAGGGAGGCCCACAGCGCGTCCCAGGGGTGGCCTGCCAGAAGGAACCGGCGGCCTGAGTCAATGATACTGCCCCAATCCGGGGAAGGCGGCGGAAGTCCCAGCCCGAGGAAACCAAGCGCGCCAATGGCAAAAACCGCGTACCCGACGCGGAGCATGGCATCAATGATGATCGGCCCGCGGGCGTTGGGCAGGATTTCGACGAACATGATGTAGAGGGCGCTTTCGCCACGAGTTTGGGCAGCGGCGATGAAATCGCGGGTTTTGATGTCGAGCGTCAGGCTGCGGACAAGCCGGGCAATCCCTGGCGCACCTGCAATGGTGATGGCCAGGACGATGTTGAAGGTTCGTAGCTCAGGAGGGGCTAATGCGACGATCACCAGATATAACAAGACTTGCGGGAAAGCCATCAGGGCATTTAAAAAGAACATGATGAATTCGTCCACCATCCCGCCATAATATCCCGCCACGACTCCGAGCGTGCCTCCAAAAACCAGGGCTACAATAACGGAAATCGGGGCCAGAGTCAGGATGATGCGGGAGCCGTGCGCCAGACGCGCCCACAAATCCCGCCCGTTCCGGTCCGTGCCGAGCCAGTGAGTGGGGGAGGGGTCTTTCAGGTTATCGCCCCGAAACTGCTTAAAGGGGGAATACCGCGCGAGCCAGGGAGTAGGTTCGAAGGTTTTGGACCCTGCCCAACATGCCGGGGAGACGATGCAGTTGTCTGCGAACAATGCAACAATGACCCAAAAGGCAACGAGAATCAGTCCAGCCACAGCAATCTTGGAACTGAACAGAATTTGAAGACTGGCTTTGATTTTTTGCCCCCGCGTAGGGGCGGTAGATAATGAGGGAGAGAGAGGGACTTCAGTTACGGCCATAAAAGTTCCTTATGTGTATCGAATTCGCGGGTTCAGGAACGTATAGATAAAATCTGCCACCAACTGCGTGCCCACTGCAAGGATGATGAGGATCATCGCCGCGGCTTCGATTCCGAAGACATCGGGAAATAGCGCAGCTTGCAGGATAAACTGCCCCAAACCCGGAAAGCCGAACAAATTCTCGACGATGACGATCCCGCCAATCAACCAATTGACATGCAGCATAATGATCGTAAT
>DATDOR010000485.1:0-2809 GCA_035293165.1 Anaerolineales bacterium
AAGCCATCGCCAACGCGCTAAATTACTCGCAATATCATCTCGCCCGCATCTTCCGGCAGCAAACTGGAGAAACCATCCACCAATATCTCGATCAACTCCGTTTGCGGACGGCACTGGAAGAAATTACAACCGGGGACAAAGATTTGACCAGCCTGGCGCTCACGTTGGGGTATTCCAGCCACAGCCATTTTTCACAATCATTCAAACGCACGTTTGGACATCCGCCATCCGATTGGCGGCAAATCGCCGGGCGACAAGTTGCCTCATCGCCCCAGGGGATTATCTTTCTTTTATCTCCTTCTTAGCCTCCCTTCACAAAACGCGCAAAAATTTGATAGCCTGGAATTTCCTCGTCCGGTATCGTATGAGGAATCCTCGAAAAAAAGGTGTGCGTGGGGTGTACACCCCACGCACACCTTTTTTTCGGCTATCCTTCTACTCAGGGTTGAGTAGTTACTTTCAATTTATTCTGGAGGTTCCTCATGACTATTCGTTCTCACCTTCTCAAACTGGGTTTGATCGCATTGATCGGGGCAGTTGCCCTGCTGGGGGGGCGGGCGGCGCATGCCACCGGCCCGTTCGTCGAACCCGACGCGGTCGCGCTATACACGTATGCCAGTGAACAGGCTGGCGATGGATTCGGCTGGGCATCAGAAAACCTGGGCGACATCAACGATGATGGCGTCAACGATTACATCATTTCTGCGCCATTTTTTGTGTCCGATGGCGCCCCCACCGGGAAGGCGTATGTGTATTCTGGGGCGAATGGCTCGCTCTTGAATGAAGTCACTGGAAATGCATTCGATTGGTTTGGTTGGAGTGTTTCGTCTGCCGGAGATGTGAATGCGGACGGGGTTCCCGACTATGCGGTCGGGGGACGCGGCGCACCCACCGGGCCAACGCCCAATACGGGCCGTGTGGTGGTCTATTCGGGCGCGGATCATTCTGTGCTCTATGAATGGATTGGTGGGGCTGGCGACACATTTGGTTATGACGTGAACAAAGCCGGTGATATTAACGGTGATGGCTATGGCGATGTGATCGTGGGCGCTGCCTTTGCGGACTTCACCGCTTCCCGGGTGGGGCGGGTGTACGTCTTCTCCGGGGCCAATGGATCGGTTTTATGGACAGTGGACGGCTCCGAAGCCGACTCCTTCCTCGGCAGCGCGGTCGGGTTTGTCGGCGATTTGAACGGCGACGGCGCGTGGGAGTTGACCGCTGGTGCGATGGGCGCGGGACAACCGCAAGGACACCTCCTGTCCGGGCAGGCTTATGTCTTTGACGGGGCAACCGGCGCCAGGATCTTCGTGCTTGACCCGTTAGGGGACGGCACCTCCTCCCGGTTCGGGCAATTCTTCACTTCCGATGCCGGGGACGTGAACGCGGACGGGGTTCCAGATATTTTCGTCGCCGATTACAACGATGGGCATGGCGGCAAAGGAGCGGGCAGCGCGTACGTCTTCTCCGGGGTGGATGGTTCTTACCTGCATATCTTCCACGGCAACATAGGCGACGGGCTTGGCCCGGGACGGGGAATTGGCGACATCAATGGGGATAGTCATGCTGACCTGATCATCGCCGCTTATACGAACAGCGACGGCGCGCCCCAGGCCGGGAAGACCTATCTCTTCTCCGGGGCGGATGGCTCGGTGCTGCGAACGATGACCGGCAACATTCCCGGTGATTTTCAAGGTGTGGATGCCGTCGGCCTGGGCGATCTCAACGGCGATGGGTTGCAAGATTACCTGATCACCGGTGGGGCGAGTGCTTACGTAGTGGCAGGGGTGCCATAATTTTCCCCCAATTGATAATCGAACACAAAACAAGACCGCTGTCGCAAAGATAGTGGTCATGTTTTTGTCATTTAGAGATGATTGAGGCAATTCTGTCTGGTCTATGATAGAACGTGGCCATTCACAATCACTGTTAAGGGAACCAGCACCAGGTCCGATACACTACGGCTGCGGAGAGTATATTGAATCATCATGCGTACCTGTCACAGAAAGGATGCCGAGTGCTCCTTTCCCTGCCCGGTACAAGGCATGGTCAACAAGGAGGTAATTTCCTGGCTCATCCAACAAAAACTCAAATACTGCTACTGAGCCAGGCGGAACATACCAGGTTTCTTCATTTGCTATATAAGTATCAGGATCGCCAGTAAAGACTTTGTCGAAAATCTCACCAATGATATGGAAGTTAGAGCCGATATTTGGGCCTCCAACGCCAAAGAACAGCCGGATGGTTTCCCCAACCTCGGCCTGTAGCGGCATGATATCGGTTAAGGCATTTGTATGACCATTGAAAGTGAAATACTCAGGCTGTTCGGCATTTGCCTTGGCAGGATTGAATATTTGATGGCCTGGGGTACCAAATGCGCCCGAGGTGTACCACTCTCCCTGTAAAACATAAAACTCTCTGCCTACCAGTGGCAAACCGCCCACAGGTTCGACCAATATACCACCATACATCCCTTGAGCAATGTGATGCCAGGGAGGCGCAAACGCACAATGATAAACATATACGCCGGGTTTCAATGCCTTGAAAGTAACCGTCTTTGACTCGCCTGGTTGGACATTGGTTACTACCGCGCCTCCACCGGGGCCATTGACAGCGTGAAGGTCTATATTATGCCCAACTTTATTGTCTGGAGGGTTCACTAAGGTTAATTCAACTGTATCTCCTTCCATTACACGGATCATGGGTCCAGGGACAGTTCCATCAAAGGTCCAAAATGAATAAGTTGTCCCATTGGACAGTTCAGATACGACTTCCTTGACGGTGAGGGTTACCTGAACTGTGGTTGGTTCAG
>DATDOR010000486.1:0-3937 GCA_035293165.1 Anaerolineales bacterium
ACGAGAATCCCGCCGATTTTTAAGAACCAGCCATTCGCATCACTGGGAATATTCTCCACTCCCCAGCCAATTGGGACAGAGAGACCTTGTACTTCACCCGCTGTAATCAAGGCTTCTTGCAGCGGATCACCTTCTGTTTGATTTTCCAGGAGTTGGAATTGTTCCGCCTGTGCAACCAGGGCCTCCCGAACAAGAGGCTGAGTCCAAAGGCTATTAGCAATTGCCAGCGAATCGGCGTTAATGGCAAAAGACACGGCCAGACCGATGACGAGGGTCGCCAATTGAAGGCGACGTTTGTATGCGCCACTCAAGCGCGTCATAGCATCATCGTACCAGGATTCAATCCGTTTCCGGGCCTCCGCCAGGGACGCGTCGGCTTTTTCTACTTCATCACTCACGTCAACCAACAGGGTATCCAGTGCGTGCGCCAGTTTGGTCTTATCATATGTTTTCTGGCTGCCTTGAGGTGCATCCTCTTTTTTATCCGGATCACCGACCCCGCGAATGGTTTCTCTGAGTTGTTTGAAGATCGGCTCGGCCTTTTTAGAAGCGGAGGAATCTGTGCCCGCATGGAGGAAGATATCAAATACCACCGCGGCAAATTGTTTGTTGGGAATAGCCGAGGGTTTGCGTGTTCCGCTTGCGCTGTGCAGCCCATTGATCAAGGGATGCGCGTAAAAATCTTCGCACAACCCTTCACAGCTCAATATATTCCGAATGGACTCCGCTAGCATGTCTGAGCGCCACTTGAACCACGAGGACACCCAATCCGACATCTGGGAAGTAATCAACGCCAGCAGGATCCACACGAACATGACACCAATTGCGACTTCAACAATGACACCAATATTCATTTTCTGCTCCTTCGGTAGAATGAGTGTAACTGCGTAACTACTCAGCCATGATAGGGATTAGCCCGAAAAAAAGGTGTGCGTGGGGGTGTACACCCCTACGCACACCTTTTTTTCGGGGAATCTTCTCTCGGAGCTTGAGCAGTTACAAAACCAGTATACTGACTTTTGGATTTAGGGGTTGAACGGGATAATTACAATTCGGGACAACAGATAATGCTTTAATTGCACAACCAATTTGCAACGCAAAGGGGAAAGGCCGGGAAAACAGACAAGGTATAATTTTCGGGTGATGTATCCAACCGCAGGAGTTTTTTATGGCAAAGTCATCCAGGGGTAAGGGACAACAGGGCAACATTCTGGTCGTGGGTGCAATTTCCATTTGGGTGTTAATCATGCTCATCTCAGGAGGGATGGTCGTGGCTGCTGCCGCGGGCGTGGTGGACACGTCGGCGTTTGTTCTCCCACTCCCTACGGGGAGGCCGGAAAACACATTTACTCCGCTCCCTCCCCAGGTTGTGGAACCGGCCTCGAACGGTACCCCGTCGGCCCCCTCTTTCGCATGGGAGGGATTGGTCACCACCCCTGGCGAGGGTGCTTTGTCTGGCGGAGAAACCGCGCTCGGGCCGGGGACAACGCCCGGACCCGCCCTCACGCCCGAGGTACCGATTACCCCAACGCCCCATTTTTCTTTTCCACAGACCGCCTTTTCTGAGGGGCCTATCGTGATCGGGTACTCTGTCAAGGGACTCCCGTTGGAGGTCTACCGGTTTGGAGATGGGCCGGTCAAACGGATGATTGTTGCCGGGATTCATGGGGGGTACGAGGCGAATACGATTGCGTTGGCGGATGCATTGATTGCCTACATTCTGGAGCACCCGGAGATCATCCCGCAAACCGTCACGCTTTATATTTTGCCAAATCTCAACCCGGATGGGTATGCGCGCGCCGAAGGGGTAGATGGGCGGGCGAACGCAAACCACGTTGACCTTAACCGCAATTTCCCGGTAAACTGGGAGGCAGAGTGGTCCCGGCACGGGTGCTGGAACTACCGCCCATTAACGGGAGGGAGCGGGCCGGGGTCGGAGCCAGAAACCCAGGCGTTTATTGCTTTCGCCAGCCAGGCGCGCCCGACGGCTATCCTCAGCTATCACAGTGCGGCGCTGGGCATTTTTCCTGGGGGGGAACCTGCCGACCCGGAGTCGGTTCAACTGGCTGAGGCGCTCGCCGTTGTGAGCGATTACCCGTACCCGCCCATTGATACAGGGTGCTTTTATACCGGGACGTTGCCGGATTGGGCGGTGTCGATGGGTTTTGCGGCGGTAGATTTAGAACTCCATACCCACAAATACACCGATTTTGAAGAAAACCTGGAAGTACTGAACGCTTTTCTGGAATGGCGTAGATGACAGAACATTCTCCCCTCCGAATTGCCGTGATCGATCTGGGATCGAATACCGCCCGGTTAGTGGTGATGCACGCAATTCCGGGGTACTCTTACCGCCTGTTAGACGAAATCCGCGAGGTAGTCCGCCTGCGCCAGGGGATGACGGGTGCAGGGTTGAGCGAGAAGGCCGAAGCGCGAGGGTTTTCCACGCTGCGGTTGTTCAAGCGGTTTTGCGACAGCAATGGGGTGGATTTGATTTTCCCCACAGCGACGAGCGCTGTGCGGGAGGCGGTAAACGGCCCTGCCTTCGTAGAACGAGTGGCGCAGGAATTGGATTTATCGTTGCGGGTGCTAACCGGGCAGGAGGAAGCGTATTACGGAGTGATTGGAGCATTGAACGAAGTGCCAATTGATCGTGGGTTTGTCCTCGACATCGGCGGCGGAAGCGCGCAGGTGAGCGAGGTGTGTGATGGGCAATTCCTCCGGGGGGATGCGCTGACACTCGGTGCATTGGCACTGACCGAACGGTTTGTCCATCATGATCCGATCAAATCCTCAGAATACGAGGCCGTGAGCGCCGAAATCGAACGGCAATTGGATACCCTGCCCTGGACAAGGCCGATAGAAACCACAAAAGAAACATCACGATTAATCGGGATGGGTGGCACGGTCCGCAATCTGGCTGCCATCGAAGCCGCCCGGCAGAATTATCCGTTGAACACCCTGCACGGTTTTGCGTTGACCCGCACCTCTGTTGAAAAATCCATTCAGATGTTTCGTGAGGTCTCGTTGGAAAAGCGGCAAAAAATCCCTGGCCTGCACAAAGACCGGGCGGATATTATATTGCCTGGAGCTGTCGTGCTGCTAAAAGTAATGGAACGGTTGGGCGCGGAACACATCACCATTTCCATTGGCGGGTTGCGCGAGGGGATCTTTTTAGAGAAATTCTGGGGACACTTGCCTTACCCGGTCATACCAGATGTGCGCCGGTTCAGCGTGTTGAATATGGCGCGCAATTATGGCTATCAGAAAGGCCACGCCAACCATGTCCGTTTCCTGGCATTGCGCGTCTTCGATCAACTGGCTCCCCTCCACGGGTACGACATGCTGGACCGAGAAATGCTCGACGCCGCGGCCTTGCTCCATGATTTAGGAAGTGTGGTCGGGTACAAAGATCACGACAAACATTCCCAAACGTTGATCGAGTTCAACGGGTTGGCTGGTTACACGCCGCGGGAAATCGCCATCATCGCCTTGCTGGCCCGGTATCACCGTAAGGGAACCCCCAGCCTGGAGGGATATAACGATTTGTTGGATAAAAAGGACAAGATTCTGATCGAGCGGTTGTCCGCCATCTTGCGCTTATCCGAATTTCTAGAACGTGGGCGGATCGGAACGGTAGATGATGTCACCGTGACCTGGAATGATGAGACGCTGCGCCTGACTTTGATCGCCGACGAATATCCTGTCGTGGAGTTGTGGCAGGCGCAACGCCATGCCATTGGATTGATGGAAGAAACATTCAAACGCCGGGTAATTTTGGATAGTCTGGCTCCTCCGAGGGATTGATTGATACGTTAATTTCACATTAATATTGACAAATTAAGCATTTTTGGTAACCGTTCACTTGGTGAGGGGATTATCCAAAAAAATGGTGTCCGCAGGGGGTGTACACCCCCTGCGGACACCATTTTTTTGG
>DATDOR010000487.1:0-3045 GCA_035293165.1 Anaerolineales bacterium
GACCAAAAGGGGCAGACGTGGGGAAGGCAGCCAAGTTCAGACTCGCAACGTGCTTTGATTTTCTGATGCTCATTCTGGGCATTGTCATCGCCGTGGTATCGTGGGGATACGGGTTCGGAAGCTTCGCGCGTCCCGGGCCGGGTTTATACCCCTTTTTCATCGGCGCCGCGATCGCCCTGTTCGCTTTTTTCATTCTCCTCGCGGAATTGCGGTCTGACACCGCGAAACCCGTTCTTGACAAAGAGGGTGCGGTAACGCTTATCCTCATGACGGTGACGTTCTGTCTGTGGATCGTGGTAATGCCTCTGCTGGGGTATGTCCTCGTTACCCTTGCCGCTGCGTATGCCTTTTGCAAGATCATGAAACTCGAGGGGTGGTGGAAGCCGTTGGCTGTGTCCGGCGGAACGGCCCTGTTCATTTATCTGCTGTTCGATTACTGGTTGTATATCGACTTGCCGCGCGGGATTCTGGGATAAGAAGGAATGGCGATGGAAGGGTTGGATCTTCTGTACAACGGATTCGTCAATTCCTTAACGGTGGTGAATCTGGTCGCCTGTTTCGTAGGCGCTTTGATCGGCACCATCGTCGGCGTCCTGCCGGGTCTGGGGCCAACGGCGACTATGGCATTGATGCTGCCCTTTACCATGAAGTTCGGCGTGACGACCGGTTTGATCATGATGACCGGTGTTTGGTATGGAGCCATGTACGGGGGATCGACCACCTCGATACTGGTCAACATCCCGGGAGAAGCCGCGAGTGTGGTGACCTGCCTCGACGGTTACCAGATGTGCAAGAAAGGCAGGGCAGGAGCCGCCCTGGCGCTGGTGGCGGTAGGTTCCTTCGTGGCAGGCACTATCGGAATCCTGGGTTTGCAGTTTTTTGCACCCTATCTGGGACAGGCCGCGCTGTCCTTCGGTCCGCCCGAATTCCTGTGCTTCATGATCCTGACCTTTGTCCTGTTATCCAATCTCTCGGCCGAAGCCCCGCTCAAGGGGGCGCTGATGATTGCCTTCGGGCTTTTTCTCAGCACCATAGGCGTCAATCCCATGGACAGCTATCCCCGGTTCACATTCGGTGTGGAAAAGCTGTTGCTGGGAATCGATTTCCTGCCGGTGGCCATGGGTCTTTTCGGCATCTCCGAGATCTTGAGCATTGCGCTCGAAAAATATGTGAAGCCGCAGATCAACAAGATCCGCCTGCGGGAACTCTATCCCAGCCGGGAGGAAGTCAGGCGCTCCGTTTACCCGACGCTGCGCGGTTCGATATTGGGGTTTTTTATCGGGTTGTTGCCGGGGCCCTGCACCGTGATTTCCACGTTTGTCTCTTACGCTCTCGAAAAAAGACTATCCAAAACACCGGAGGAATTCGGACACGGAGCGGTGGAAGGCGTGGTCGGGCCGGAGTCTGCCAACAACAGTGCGGTGATGGGTTCGATGATCCCTTTGCTGACTCTCGGAATCCCGTTTGCTGCGCCAAGCGCCATCATGCTGGCGGGACTCAGGATGCATAACGTGGAACCGGGCCCCATGCTGTTCACGACCCATCCGGATGTCTTTTGGACGTTTATCGCGGCCATGTATCTTGGCAATGTCATGCTCCTGATCCTCAATCTGCCGCTGGTCGGGGCTTTTGCAAAGATTGCCCTGATCCGGCCCCAGATCCTGATGCCCATCATCAGCCTGATCTGCCTGGTCGGCGTCTACAGCGTGAGAAATTCCATCTTCGATGTCTGGGTGATGATCATCGCGGGTGTCGTGGGATTGTTCCTGCGCAAATGGAAATTTCCGATCGCGCCTTTTATTATCGGAGTCGTGTTGGGCCCGACCACGGAAAACAGTCTCCGTCAAACGTTCTTGATGTTCAGGGGAGACGTATCGCTGGTTGCGGATCGGCCGGTGTCCGTCACTTTGCTCGCTTTGGCAGCGGCATTCCTGGTTTTCAAGTTCACGGCCCCCCTTTTCGGGAAAAAGTTTCCGCTGAAAATCGAAGAGGACAGCAAGCTCTAGACAGGCCGGAAGTGAACGCCAGGAGGCTGGCCTGGCTACTTTACCTGGTGCCGGGTGGTTTGAACTGGACAGTGCCGTAAGGAGATGAGACCATTAGCGAAATTAGACCCTTTGCAGGGCGTTTGCCGTTATTCCGAAGCAGGTCGAAATTCAAATCGAACCAACCAAGGAGAGGAACATGAAAAAACTATTCATTGCCGTCTCGAGCGTTTGTTTGGGCTTCTACAGTTTGCAGGCCGCGCAGGCGGCGGAAAAATACCCGGTGAAACAGATTGTAGCCATCGTTCCGGTCGAAGCCGGGGGCGATGGAGACGTGCTTTTCCGTCCGGTCATGGAAAAGGTTTCCAAGATGCTGGGCCAGCCCATCGTGATCGTGAACAAACCCGGAGCAGGCAGCTCCACGGGCTACCGCGAAATTCACGGTGCCAAGCCCGACGGGTACACGCTCGGCTGGGGATCGGCGACGATCATCACCAACAAACTGCAGGGGGTGATGCCGCTGGATTATCATGATTTTACCCAGCTCGGCGCCTATGCGACCTTTTTCCCCATTATCATCGGCGCCACCAAGAGCGCGATCAAATTCAATACCATCCAGGAAGCCATTGCCTATGCGAAGGCCAATCCCGGAAAACTGAACATGTCAACGGCGGGTGTCGGGCAAAGCTGGTGGGTCGGCGCCACGGCTTTCATCACCGGAACAGGCATCAACGTCAATACGATTCCGCAGCCGGGCGCCGGCGCGCTGGTCACTACCCAGGTGGCGGGCGGACATGCCGAACTCGGAGTCGCGGCCCTTGCTTCAGCGAAGGGTATGATCGAGAGCGGACAGGTTAAATTCCTGGCGACCCTGGGTGGCGGGCGCGCTCCCGCGCCGTACGACAACATTCCCACCGTGAAAGAACTGGGATACGACGTGAGCTGGGAGTCGAGCAATTTCGTGATGGGACCTCCCAAATTGCCGAAGGAAATCGCAACGATTCTGGCAAATGCCGTTGAGAAGGCGGTAAAGGACCCCGCATTCAAGAAATTCGTCTCC
>DATDOR010000488.1:0-7332 GCA_035293165.1 Anaerolineales bacterium
CAATATCATACAGGTCGCCAACTACACCGAAGCGGGCGAGTTTGAAGATGGGGGCTTCGCCGTCTTTGTTGATCGCGACGATGGTTTTACTGGTTCGCATCCCGGCCTGGTGTTGGATCGCGCCGGAGATTCCACAAGCAATGTACAGGCTGGGGGACACGACTTTACCCGTTTGCCCAACCTGATGGGAGTAGGGGATGTACCCGGCGTCCACCGCCGCGCGGCTTGCACCGACGGCCGCGCCCAGTACAGAGGCTAATTCACCAACCAGTCTGAAACCTTCCTGGGCGCGCCAGATTTCTGCCTGTTTATCGTCCATCCCTGCGGGCGGGGAGAGTTTAGAGTTGTTGGAAACGCCGCGCCCGCCGGAGACGATGATGTTGGCGTCGGTGAGAGAGACGCCTCCTTCTACTTGCGTGTAGCCAGAAACCTGGGTTGTCACGCTGGCTTCCGTAACGCTGCTATCGAAACGGTTCACCACCCCTGTCCGGGACGGGTCAACTTCTGGCATTGGAAAGGCACGTGTACGGAGGGTGATAATTTGTGGGGTAGCATCACAGGTCACTTTGGAGAGAAGTTTTCCGCCATAAACGGGCTTGGTGGCGATGATTTTGCCGTCTTGCAGTTCAAGCGCAGTGACATCGGTAAGCACACCACTATTTAAGTCCATTGCGCTTAGGCCGGCGATTTCACGACCACTCGTGGTAGTGGGAAAGAGCAAAATCGCCGCGTCCGCTGCCGCTTTGGAAACAGCGGTCGCATAGGGTTCGGCACGATAATCCGCAAATACAGCGTTATCGGCCAACATGGCTTCATCCGCTCCGTATCGAATGGCTTGCTGGGCAAGGTTCTCGACGTTTTGCCCGATGACGAGAGCAGATACAGTGCCACCCAGTTGATCGGCCAGGGTTCTTCCCACTCCAACGACCTCCCAGGAGGTGGGCAGGGCGGTGCCTTTGAATTGATCGACATAGACGAAAACTTTGTTGCTCATTAGATCACCTTCTCTGCCAGAATTTTATCCGCAAGGGTTGCAGCGATTTGTTCAGGGGAGTCGCCGGTGATTATTTCACATATTACCTCACGGGAGGGGGGAGATATTAATTCAGGCCAATGGACAACGGATGTCGGGGCGGAGATGCCCAGGTCTGCCAGGGTCCATGTGGGAATTTGCGCGCGGGAGGCTTTGCGGATGCCCATGAAGGACGGGTAGCGCGGCTCGCCAATGTCTTTGACGACACTGACGACGGCAGGTAGTTGGCCTTCGACCATTTGTTGACCCTCTTCCATCGACCGGGTAACTTTGACTGTACCGCCGCCCGCACTGACGGACGAAGCCAGGGAGAGTACAGGCCAGCCGAGTGCGCGGGCGGTTTGCGCGGCTGTGATGCCGCCATCACTATCCACTGCCTGACGTCCGAAAACAACCAGGTCCACACTACCGATTTTTTGAATGGCCGCAGCCAGTGTTTTTGCGGTGGCCTGGCTGTCGGCCCTGATGAGCGCAGGGTCAGAGACGAGAAAAGCCTCGTTACAGCCCATCGCCAGCGCGTGTTTGAGCGCATCCAATGCAGACTCGCTACCCATGCTGATTGCAATGACATCTGCACCGTCTTGCATCAACGCGGCTTCGACCGCGTATTCGTCCCAGGGATTGATGATCAGAGGGGCATCTCCCCAGAAGGCTTTGCCGTTCTCCACCGTGAGTTTTGCGGCGGTGTCAGGCACTTGTTTTACACAGACTACAATTTTCAAGGTTAACCTCCAATTACAAATTTTCCGGATGACTTTCTTTCCGTACCCGAGCAGTTACGAATGGCAAATTCTATAACCAGTAATTCGCCATTCGTAATTATGCTTCTGCATTCCAAAATTCTTCATCATAAGCGGGCAATTCACACCGCAACTCGCCATCTTTGCGATACCCTAGCGCGTACCCGCCCTGCATAAGTTGGTGAATTTCGCTCGTGCCTTCGTAAATGATCGCCCCGCGAGAATTACGGAGATAACGTTCTACGTCATATTCATCACTGTAACCATAAGCCCCATGCACCTGAATCGCCTGGTTTGCAGCCTCGAACGAAGCATCGGTGGCAAACCATTTCGAGAGTGAAGTTTCTTTGGTGTTCCGCATGCCCATATTTTTAATCCACCCGGCCCGCAAGTAGAGCAGGCGGGAAATTTCGTAGTCCCGTACCATGTGAGCGATTTTTTGTTGAACCAACTGGAATTTACCGATCTCGCGCCCAAAGGCTTTCCGTTCGTGGCAATATTTCACGCTGGCATCCAGGCTGGCGCGGATCAAACCAGTCGCACCTGCGGCGACGGTATAACGACCATTATCCAGGCAGGACATCGCGATTTTGAATCCCTCACCTTCTTCCCCTAGGCGGTTAGCGACAGGGATGCGCACTTCGGTCATCGAAATCCACCCGGTTGAACCAGCGCGGACTCCCAATTTTCCGTGAATATCGCCGGTTTTGATGCCAGGGCGGTCAAGTTCAACAAGGAATGCACTCAACCCATCGTGAGGGTCTTCTGTTTCATGGGTCCGTGCCACGATCAACGCGTTGTGGGCTTTCGTCGCCAGCGAAATCCACATCTTCTCGCCGTTCAGCACATATTCGTCCCCCTGCCGGCGGGCAGTGCTGGCCATGCCGGCTACATCGGACCCCGCACCGGGTTCTGTCAGCCCAAAGCAAGCATATTTTTCACCCCGCGCTTGCGGGACGAGAAATTTTTGTTTCTGTTCCTCGGTTCCCCATTGCAGAATTGCCATCGAGTTCAACCCCATGTGTACCGACATCACCACGCGCAGCGTGCTGTCCATTGCTTCGAGTTCTTCGCACACCAGCCCCAGGCTAATATAGTCGAACCCCTGGCCTCCATACCGCACAGGGATATTGATCCCCAAAATACCCAACTGGGCCATACGCGGGAGAACAAACGGAGCCATTTCCTGTTTTCGGTCATATTCTTTGATGATTGGGCCAACTTCTTTTTGTACAAAGTCCCGCACCATCTTTTGTACCATGCGGTGTTCATCTGTTAAGGTAAAATCCATGGGGTTAAGCTCCTGAAGTAGTGATATTTCGCACAATTATACCGCAACGTATCCACGTTACCACGCTCAAACGTTTATAATTCCCCAATGAAAAAATCCCTGCCCATTGTTCTGTTCCCAGTCCTCCTCGTTGCCCTGGTGGGGATCATCTACATTCAGGCGGAGGTGGCACGCGCTATCCAGGCAGCGGAACTGGCCCTGGCCGAAGGCGACCCTGCCCGCGCGGCCGCGCTCCTCGCCTCAGTCGCGGAAAAGCGCCCCGAACTTTGGGAACAGGCCGGGGACTATGCCCTCCAAGGGGGTGATCCCCAAACGGCGATGATTTACCTTCAAAACGCGCAGGCAGCAGGGAAAATGACGGGGACCGGATATCTCGTGTTGGGGGATGTCTACCAGCAATCGGGGGATACGACCACGGCGATCCATTCATGGCAAACGGCCCTCGAAAATGGCGCTCCCCCTTTAGAAGTACATTACCGTTTCCTGGAGGTCCATCGTGCCGCGAAAGATTATCCCGCTGCCATCGAAGACCTGCGCGCCATCGTGCAACTGTCTCCAAACGATGCCCAGGCACGTTACCAACTCGGTTTACTCCTTGTCCCTCGCGAGCCAGACGCTGCCCTTGTCTATCTCGTTCAAGCCGCCGAATTGGACGAAACGTTTTCCGAAGCGGTCAACCTGCTCCAACGTAGTTTGCGCCCATCTCCCGAAACGGATGACCCGGCCTACACGCTCCTCAATGCCGGGCGCGCGCTGGCTTCTCTTGGGGAATGGGAATTGGCCGCGGAGGCATTTTCCCAGGCCGTTGTCCTCAATCCCGGTTATGCCGAAGCCTGGGCCTTTTGGGGAGAAGCCAAAGGACAATTGGGGCAGGACGGGTTAGCCGAACTGGAAATCGCCTTGAGTTTGAATCCTGAATCGCTCATAGCCAACCTGTTATATGCGTTGTATCAAAAACGGAATGGCAAACCTGAGTTGGCATTGGTCTATCTCCACGCGGCGGCTACCCTGGAACCTGATAATCCTGCTATCCAGGCCGAAATTGGGGGAACTCTGAATGAGTTAGGAGACTTTAACACCGCGCTGGAATATTATCAGACCGCAACGGAACTCGCCCCTCGCGATCCAACCTACTGGAATTTATTGGCCCAATTCGTTCTCCAAAACAATACCCTGGTTGAGGAAGTAGGTCTGGCTGCAGCCCGGCAAGCCTTGATCCTTGACCCTGATGATCCGGTCGCGCTCGATTTGATAGGATTTGGTTATTACTTGCTCGGAGATTTTCTAACCGCCCAACGTTTCCTGCTTGAAACCTTGGAGATCGCCCCTGATGATCCGCGCCCCTGGTTCCATCTGGGATTGGTGTTTCTGGCGCTCGGGGAAAACCAGCAAGCCCGTGTTTATTTTATACAGGCTGTAGACCTCGACCCCTCCTCTGCCACGGCCAACCAGGCAATGCGAGTACTAGCGCGGTACTTTCCGTAAATCTGAGAGTTATGCTAAAATTACCGCCTGTTTTAAACCACCCCAATTTTGAGAGGAGTATGTCTCTATGAAAATCCATAAACAACGTTTTATAGCCTTTATCTTTGCGATGACTCTTTCGATTTTTGCTTGCAATATTGGGAGTTCGGGTACTGGAGGCGATACCGATCCTGTGGGACCGAAAGTCCTGTTCCAGGATGATTTTTCCCGCCAGGGCAATGATTGGCTCCAACTCCGCGATGCAGATGGGATCACCGATTATGATCAGGATGGCTACCGGATCAAGGTAGACAAGGTTGAATGGATTTTCTGGTCAAATCCTGGCTTGAGCCTGACCAATGTGAAAGTTGATGTGGATGTCACCAAGATCGGCGGTCCGGAAGAAAATGAGTTTGGAGTCATTTGCCGGTATGTAGATGAAAACAACTTCTATTTTTTCTCTGCTACGAGCGATGGCTTTTTTAGCATCAACAAACTCATCAATGGCGAATATGAATTTATTGGTATGGAGGACTTTGGGACGACCGATGCCGTCAATTCAGGAAACACGCTCAACCATTTGACCGCTGAGTGTAACGGAAATGCCCTTCGTTTTTGGGTCAACGGAACCTTGCTTGCCGAGGCCCAGGATGATACGTTCACCATTGGAGACGTGGGACTGATCGCCGGGACAGCGGACGTCACCGGAACGGATGTCCTGTTTGATAATTTTGTTGTTACCGAGCCTTAAATCCTGATGTGGAAATAACCCGAAAAAAGGTGTGCGTGGGGGTGTACACCCCCACGCACACCTTTTTTTCGGAAAATCGTCCTGAGCAGTTACCAAGGAACTAATTATGAAAAAGAAAATGCTAATGCTTCCATTGATCGCCTTATTTCTTGTAGGACTGGCCTGTGGTACAGACAGTGGCGGCGATACCAGCCCTACGCAAGACTCCAACATCCTGTTCCAGGATGATTTTTCGAATCAATCCGGCGGATGGGACTCTGTTCGAAACCAGGACGGAATGACCGATTACGATCAAGATGGTTACCGGATTCAGGTCCTTGATCCCAACACCGATTACTGGGCAAATCCGGGCCTGGCAGGCTTGGGTGATGTATCCATTACCGTGGATGTCAAAAAACTTGCAGGCCCAGACGACAATGATTTTGCACTTATCTGCCGCTATGTGGATGTTAATAATTTTTACGCTTTCCTGGCCAGCAGCGATGGGTATTACGGCATCACTAAAGTTGTTGATAGCAACCAGGAACTCATCGGCCAGGATCAACTTCAGCCAACCGATTCAATTAAGCAGGGCATAGATGTCGTCAATACGTTGCGCGCCGATTGTCTGGGCAGCACACTGACCTTTACCATTAATGGAACCCAGGTCGGTCAAGTGCAAGACACGACTTTCACCAACGGGGATGTGGGCTTGATGGCTGGAACGTTTGACCAACCGGGAACAGATATGCTGTTCGATAATTTTGTTGTTCGAAAGCCATAGATTCGTGATCTCCAAATATTGATCCCATGAAAGTCTATCTTGACACCGTCGGATGCCGCCTGAATCAAAGCGAGATCGAAACGATAGGGGGGCAGTTTCGCGCGCAAGGGCATACGATCATCGCGGATGCAGACCAGGCTGATCTTGCGGTGATCAATACCTGCGCGGTGACTGTGAATGCAGCCTCGGACTCTCGAAAACTGATCCGGCGGATCGCGCGGGAGGGTGCGAAAGAAATTGTTGTCACCGGTTGTTGGGCGACGATGAACCCGAACGGAGCAGCAGCTTTTCCCAAAGTCAGCCGGGTAGTGGTGAATGGGGAAAAAGACCGGCTCGTGCCCGATCAACTGAGTGTCCCATTCGAGACGTTCGACCTGGAGCCGGTCGCTCGCGAACCCCTGCCGGGGGCGCGACTCCGCACTCGTGCGTTTATCAAAGTTCAAGATGGGTGTGATAACCGCTGCACGTTTTGCATCACCACTGTTGTGCGCGGGGAAGGGCGCAGTCGTCCAGTGGAGAGTGTGCTCGCTGACGTGAATGCGGCGGTGCGCGGTGGCGTGCAGGAAGTAGTCCTGACCGGCGTTCACCTGGGTTCGTGGGGACAGGATTTTGCTGGTTCCATGAATCTGAAATATCTCGTCCAGGCGATTTTACACCGGACGAATGTATCCCGTGTGCGATTATCCTCCCTGGAGCCCTGGGATTTAGACGAAGACTTTTTTCGTTTGTGGGGGGATGAACCACGCCTGTGCCGACATTTACACCTCCCGCTACAATCAGGATGTGATGCTACCCTGCGCCGGATGGCACGTAAGACAACCCAGGCGTCTTTTCGAAAATTGGTAAAAGCCGCCCGCGCGGTCTGCCCGGAAATTGCTATTACAACAGACTTGATTGCCGGATTCCCCGGTGAAACGGAAGACGAATTTGCTGAGACGATGGCATTTGTGAAGGCGATAGGGTTTGCAGGCGGACATGTGTTTACCTACTCTCCCCGGCAAGGGACTGCGGCTGCCAAAATGCCGGGACAGGTTCCCCCCCCGGTTCGCCGGGAGCGGAACGCGCGGTTGCGCGAAGTGCTTGAGGCGGGTTCTTCAGCTTATCATGCCCAGTTTTTACATAAAACATTGCCCGTACTCTGGGAGCGTGCGGCTGCGCTTGGGCCAGACGGCTGGCAGATGAGCGGATTGACCGATAATTATTTGCGCGTCAATGCCTCTGCACCGCAAGATTTGTGGAATCAAATAACGAATGTAGAATTGATAAATTTGAAGGACGGAGTTTTGGAAG
>DATDOR010000489.1:0-3207 GCA_035293165.1 Anaerolineales bacterium
GACAGTATGGGTCGTGCTCACATTAGTTTTTATCATGCCGGTAACTTTGATTTGATGTATGCGCTCTATGATCCTGCCTTGATTCCCACCGCAACCCCAACAAATACCTCAACCGCTACCCCGACTCCCAGCCCAACGCCCTCCAACAACCCCTCGGCGACAGCCACCCCAACCCGTACGCCCACCGGGACCCTCTCCCCAACCGCGACCCATTCGGTCACTCCCTCAGCGACGTTTACCCCTGCAATAACAGAAACTTTCACCCCCACCTCAACAGGATCACCTGAAATCTTCCCCTCTCCTACAATTTCGACCTCCGCCACCCCGATACCATCTTCTACCCCTGATCTACTGGATTACATCGAGTTTCTCCCCCTCATCATCAAATAAGTTACAATAGTCCTCCACCAATCTCCGATAGCCAATCTCCAATCTCTAACTAACCATGCTCATCGCCAAAGTTATCGGCACGACCGTATCCACCATCAAAGACGAAAAACTCACCGGACGCAAACTCCTCATCCTGCGTGAAGCCAACGAGCACGGCGAACCAACCGGCAAACCCTATGTCGCCGTAGACACCGTGGACGCGGGTATCGGCGACCTCGTCCTCACTGCCCACGGCTCCAGCGGCCGCCAGACGTATTTGACGAAGGATTCGCCTGTAGATGCAGTAATTATGGCAGTGATTGATCATTTGGAGGTGGGGGGAGAGGTGGTTTACCGGAAATCATGACTTCCTTCGACTCCGACCTCCTCTCCATCCAGGAAGCCCGCACCCTCGCCACCACGGCCCGTGACGCGCAGCGTATCTGGGCAAATGCCACGCAAGAACAGGTAGATCGCGTCTGCGCGGCAATGGCCGACGCTGCTTACCGCGCTTCGGAACGGTTGGGCCGGATGGCTGCGGAGGAGACTGGATACGGTGTCCCTGAACACAAAAAACTTAAAAACGAATTCAGCTCCAAAAATGTGTGGGAAAGCATCAAAGATGTCAAAACCGTCGGCGTGATTGAACATGACCCAGCTAGACGCGTATATAAAATCGCCTGGCCGATGGGGGTAGTGGCGGCGTTGACCCCAAGCACCAACCCCACCTCGACCGTGATGGTCAAAATCCTGATCGCTGTCAAAGCCCGCAATGCCATCGTGGTTGCTCCCCACCCGACGGCAAAAAAATGCTGTTACGAAACTGCCCAATGGATGGCGCAGGCGGCTGTCAGTGCCGGCGCGCCTCCCGGCTTGGTCAGTTGTATGCAGCATGTTAGTCTGCCGGGGACGCAAGAGTTGATGCGTCACCGTTACACTGCGCTGATCCTCGCCACCGGGGGCAGCGATATGGTGCGCGCCGCCCACTCTGCCGGGAAACCCGCCTACGGCGTCGGGCCGGGCAATGTCCCCGTCTACGTGGATCGTTCCGCCGACCTGGAAAAAGCCGCCCGTTACATCGTTGGCAGCAAAGCATTCGACTATTCCGTCATCTGTGCTACCGAGCAGGCCGTTGTCGCCGACCGACCCATTGCCCGCCGGTTGGAGCAGTTGATGAAACTCGAAGGCGCGCACTTCGTCACCGAACACGAAGCGGACGCCCTACGAAAAATCCTCTTCCGCCCGGACGGAGCGATCATTCCCGCAACGGTCGGCAAACCCCCTCAGTATCTCGCGGCAATGGCGGGCTTCCCTGTCCCGTACACCGCCCGTATCCTCGTCACCCGGCTGACCCGCGTTGGGCGGGACGAACCGCTCTCGCGCGAAAAGCTGACTACTGTCCTGGGTTGGTACGAAGCCGACGGCTGGGAAGCGGGCTGCGACCGGTGCATCGAACTTATCCAGTTTGGTGGGCGCGGCCACAGCCCGATCATCCATGCCCAAGACGAAAAAGTGATTATGGCTTTCGGACTGGAAAAACCCGTCTTCCGCATTTGCGTCAACACGCTCGGCACACTCGGCGCCATTGGCCTGACGACGGGCGTGACGCCCTCGATGACCCTCGGCTCGGGCGGAATCGGCGGTTCGATCAGCGGCGACAACATCACCGTCCATCACATGTATAATGTCAAACGGCTGGCTTACGAAACTACCCCCCCACCGGAAAGTGCCCTCCGCCCCGGCCTGGTTCCTGCCACGCCCGTCACCGCTCCCGATCCGCAAACCATCGAGGCAGTGGTAAGAGAGGTAGTTGCTGAAATCTTGCGGGCATGAAAACCACACGTTACTTCACGGAACGCATTTTGCCGGAGAGATCGTGTCTACGAATTGAATTAAACACAAGGAGAACCCTATGGCACAAGACCCAGCATTGATTGCTCTTGGAATGGTAGAAACCCGCGGCCTGGTCGGCGCGATTGAGGCGGCGGATGCGATGGTGAAAGCCGCCAACGTCGCCCTGATCGGCTCGGAATACGTCGGCGGTGGATATGTCACTGTCATGGTGCGCGGCGATGTCGGCGCGGTGAAAGCGGCGACCGACGCTGGAGCCGCGGCCGCGAAACGCGTTGGCGAACTCGTCTCCGTCCACGTCATCCCGCGCCCGCACGAGGAAGTGGAGACGATCCTGCCCCAAAAATCGAAGGGTGGGTTCGGTGGTCGCTCCTCGGGAGAATAGATGGAGAATAGAGATTGAATCAAACTCCAATCTCTAATCTCTCGGCTTTTGCGCGTACTGCCCTCCTCACTTCCACTCAATCCGCCTCCGCCCGCCCCCTCTCCGAACCCCTATCCGGCCCGCTGCATGTGGGCGTGGATTTGGGGACGGCGTATGTGGTCTTGATCGTGCTAGATGAACACTGCCAGCCCATTGCCGGAGAATACCAGTTTGCTCAAGTCGCTCGCGACGGGCTAGTTGTGGACTTTTTCGGGGCGGTGGACATCCTGCGAGGGATGAAGACCCGGATTGAACGGCGGATTGGGCGTGAACTTACCCATGCAACTACCGGCTACCCACCCGGCGTCCCTCAGGCTGAAGTCCGCGCCACCGCGAACGTGGTCGAAGCCGCCGGGATGCGCTGCACTGGCCTGATTGACGAACCTTCTGCCGCGAACAACGTCCTCCGCTTGCAAAATGGCGCAATTGTAGACGTGGGTGGCGGCACGACCGGAGTAGCCATCGTCGAAACTGGAAAAGTGGTCTACACTGCTGACGAAGCAACAGGCGGTACACACTTTTCCCTTGTCATCGCCGGTGCGCTGGATGTCGCTTTTGAGGAA
>DATDOR010000490.1:0-5660 GCA_035293165.1 Anaerolineales bacterium
CCGTAAGGTCATTGAGATCAAGTACTTTTCCCCGCCCCCCGAACTCATTACGGATAAATTCCACTGTTCCTACTGCAACTACATGGCCGGAATCTATAGCCAATGCATTCGCAGTAGGTTGGTGGGAGTCCAGGGTGTAGATGTGAGCGTTGGTTAAGATGAGCATGGTGCATGAATTTATGAGTCTGCCAACAGTCTTTCAGCCAGCGCGTTTAACTCTTCATCAGAATAATAATGGATGACCAGGGTTCCCCCTTTCCGCTTGTGGTTGAGGGTGACTTTCGTTCCTAATTGGTTGCGAAGCTGCTCCTCAAGCTCTTTGATTTCGGGTGGAGAGGCGGGCTTGCGTGCGCGATCCGCTTTCAGTCCGGTCAGTTTGCGGACGAGTTCCTCAGTCTGGCGAACCGTCAAATTGTTTTTCAAGACGGTGTGTAAGGCAGCAATTTGAGCCTGTTGGGTAGACAACCCAAGCAGTGCACGAGCGTGTCCTTCCGTAATTCGTCCATCTGCAAGCGTTTGCCGGACTTTGTCGGGAAGTTTGAGCAGACGCATGGTATTGGAAACCGCGACACGGCTTTTCCCCACGCGTTTGGCAATCGTATCTTGAGAGAGACCAAAATCATCCGCAAGATGCCGGTAAGCTTCTGCAGCTTCAAGAGGGGTGAGGTCGGTGCGTTGAATGTTTTCGATGAGGGCAAGTTCGAGACGTTCTTGCTCGGTAGCTTCCCGTTGAATGACCGGGACGCGATCCAGCCCGGCCTGCTTCGCAGCTTGCCAACGACGCTCTCCGGTTATCAGGGTATAAGCTCCGGGCATATCTCCATGGGTAACAATCAATGGCTGAATAATCCCGTGTTCGCGAATTGAGGCAGCTAATTCCTCCAGTTCTTCGTAGTCGAATTGGGTGCGAGGCTGGCGCGGGTTCGGGGAGATGTCGTCAATCAGAATTTCTGTGACACCACCAGCCGGAGACGAGTCGCCGTAAAGGGTAGAGTCTCCTACCGGGATGAGGGCGTCAAGTCCTTTTCCGAGGCCGGGTCGTTTGGGAGGCATGATGGTTTACCTTAAATTACCTCAATTGTAGGAATTCTAATACCATCCCCTGCTAGTAGCTCTCGCGCCAGCGCCTTGTAAGCTTCTGCACCCGTGGTACCAGGCGCGTACATGGAGATGGGTTGGCCGTGCGATGGGGCTTCAGCCAGACGTATGCTGCGGGGGATAACCGCTTCAAACACCTGATTGGGGAAATATCGCCGGACTTCTTCCACCACATCCAAAGAAAGGCGGGTCCGGCTATCGTGCATGGTCATTACCAGTCCACGAATGTGGAGATCAGGGAAAAGATGTGCCCTGACCCGTTGAATGGTCTGGTTGAGATGGCTGATGCCTTCCAACGCAAGATATTCGCATTGAACCGGGATGATGACCCCATCCCTGGCAGCAACAAGCCCGTTCAATGTCAACAAGCCGAGGGATGGGGGACAATCAATCATAACGTAGTCATACCGGTTAATGATGGGAGTCAGGGCTGTTTTCAGGCGGCTTTCGCGGGCCAGTTCGTTGACGAGTTCGATTTCTGCCCCTGCCAGTGCCTGTGAGGAGGGCAAGAGCCAAAGTTTGAGACGTGGATTGTGTAAAAGGCTGTTGGCAGCCTGCGTCTGACCGAGAAGGGCTTCGTATGTGCCGGAACGGACTGTTTTCCGGTCTACTCCCAGGCAAGAGGTCGCATTGGCCTGCGGATCCAGGTCAACGATTAAGACGCGTTGGCCGAAGTAGGCGAGATACGCCCCCAGATTGATGGCAGTCGTGGTTTTACCCACCCCACCTTTTTGGTTAACGAGCGTATAAACACGTGTCATGTTCAAAAAGTTCTCGAAAGGTTCGGATTTCTTCAACAGTGGGTATCCCCGAAAGGCCAGGGCGGGTGATAGACTGGGCCGCCAGGTGGGTAGCTATGTGAGCCGCCTCGAAAGGGTTTCCAGTCCAATGAAGGTAGATAAAAAATACAGCAGCGAAAATATCTCCTGCACCCGTCGCATCCATTTCGACGACGGAAAGCGTATCCACACGGGTAGAAATCCCTTCGATAAATAATCGCGTTCCTCGTGGGCCTTCGGTCACTACAAACACCGGACATACGGCAGCCATTTCCTGAATTTTAGTTTCATCACCTGCAACGTCTTCGATACTGATAACGGCAGCATGGGCTTTGGGTAGGTGTTGGGCAAACTCCGGCCAATCACCGGGGGTAACGCGCCCTGAGCTATCCCACTGCCGGAGCCAACCTTGCGGTGTCACCCCAATAAAGGAATCAGGGAACCAGTTGAGTAGATCCGGAGCGACTTCATGGACGATAGGGGCGATGTGAACGATGGAGGCATCTTGCCAGGAAGCCGGGATCATGTCCGGGGTGAGTATAGGGGCATGATGGTGGAGGATTTGGGTACGTCCATCAGGTGTATAGATATTTTCAAAGGTGGTACTCTGCGGGACAAGGATACCCGCGCGGGGCAGGTGGTTGATCGAGGTCAGCGACACATCCCGCCCGGTCGCGGTGATGATCCCCGTCCGCTGTCCGAGAACGGCAGCGGTCAGGGAAGCGTAAGCGGCAGTTCCACCCAAAGTATTGCCATCGGGGGTTCGATCACAGGCCAGATGTCCGATAACCAGGTAGTCAATGGGAGGGAGGGTGCTGTTCAGCATCGGGGGAATTATACACGACGTGAAACATAATTCGTGAAGCGCAAGGAGATTAAAGCAAAAACCGAGTTTAGCGACAAAACTCGGTTTCTTGAAGGTGCAGTCGCCTGTTATCTGGGAAGAATGGTTACTTTGCGCCGGCTCCCTTCGCCCATACTTTCCGTGGTGACATCAGGATGATTTCGAAGTGCAATGTGAATGAGACGACGGTCGTCTGAGGGCATGGGTTCCAGATATTGACGTTTGCCTGTGCGGATAGCTTGATCGGCCATTTGGTGAGCGATTCGCTGGAGTTGTTCAGCGCGGCGAGCGCGATATCCCTGCACATCAACCTGGAGGTCTATCCCTCGGCTCAGTTCTTTACCGACAATAAGCCGGGTAATGAATTGCAAGGCGTTGAGCGTTTCCGCTTGACGGCCAATAAGAATGCTCAGATCATCACCATTCACTTCGACCAGGATACTGGGCCGGCTACGGCTTTCGTCTTCTTGTTCCTGATAGCTGGCAATCACTTCGGCATCAACATGCATCTTTTGAATAAGATCAGAAACGGTATCACGGGCAAGCAAAAGGAGATAATCTTCTTCGGCATCCTGTTCTTGATCTTGAGTCGAAGGAGGCGTTTCTTCCGACTCGTATGCGAGGGAAGGTAGAGATTGAGGTTTTTGATCCTGAGATACGGCAAGGGGCGTGTCAGTGGAAGGAATGGATTGCGTGGGTTTTTCGAGAGGAGTCAAACGGACAATTGCATCCCGCGAGCCGAGGCCAAAAAGACCTTTGCTTCCTTCGTCAATGATTTCGATTTCAACCGCCTCGCGAGGCCGGTTTAATTGTTCTAATCCGGCAGTAATTGCTTCTTCAACAGTAAGGCCAGTTATTTCTAATGGTGTTGTCGACATTGGAAACTCGATATTATCGTGAACGATCTTTTTTTCGTTTGGTTTTAGAACTAGATGGATTTTTTCCATTTGGGCTTGTCTTGGCAGGAGTTTTGGTCGTCGGTGAAATCGTTG
This sequence comes from Anaerolineales bacterium, assembly GCA_035293165.1. Classification (GTDB taxonomy): domain Bacteria; phylum Chloroflexota; class Anaerolineae; order Anaerolineales; family JABWBV01; genus JABWBV01. Next base: position 3,714 of record DATDOR010000490.1, read on the forward strand.
AGGAATCTTCAACCTTTGATGTAGGAAGCAAACGGCGGAAATCCACCTTACCTTGAAGCGCGTACTGAACAATTGTGGAGAGGTTGGAGGTAACAAAGTAAACGGCTAACCCGGCTGGGAAGGAGTAGGATAACCAACCCATAAAGAAAGGCATGTACAAGTTCATCATCTTGCTCATTTGCGCGCCTTGTTCATCACCACCCGTGGCAGGAGTCATGAGCTTCGACTGGAAGTAGGATGTGATGACGACGAGGATGGCAAGAAGCGGAACTCCAAAATCCGGCAAGAATGGCAGATACAAGCGCTCTGGCTGGCTAAGATCCATCCAAAGGAAATGGCTCTTGAGGGGGACTATGTCTGTTACATTGGGAAAGAAGCTGTAAATGCGGCGGGAAAGCGTAACCAATTGCAGAGGAGTCGTGCTTAAGGCGGCGCTGATAGACTGATATAAGCCAATGATTATAGGAAATTGGATCAACGTTGGCAAGCAAGAACCAAAGGGGTTGACGCCCGCCTCCTGATACAGTTTCATTTGTTCTTGAGCGAGCTTTTCCCGATCATCTTTATACTTCTTCTGCATCTCTTGCCATTTTTCAGATTTTTGCAACTCCTGAAGGGCTTGCATACTTTTCGTCTGTCGGGCGGTTAATGGATAGGTGATTAACCGGACGATAAGTGTGAATACGATGATGGCCAGACCAAAATTTTGCCCTAAGATGCTGTAAATAAACAGCAGGGCATTGGTCATAGGATCGACAATTAATAAATTCCACATAATTTACTCTGTTGGTGTGTAGCTCCACCGTTCAATTCCATTCTCGTCATACGCGATGATGAGTTTATCGCTTTCCATAGCGGCAACCAGGACAAGATTATTGACGAGAATAGGGCTGGTATAAATTTTGCCAACAATTTTCTGCGACCAAAGTTGTTCGTTTTCTACCGTGAAGGCGTAGATGCTTCCATTTTCAGTCGTAAAGTAGATTTTACCATCTGCAATCAAGGGAGTGCTGAAAATGCCACCATCTGCCTGGAAACTCCATTTTTCTTCACGGGAGTGAGCATTGACCGCATATAAGATACCATCAATATCCCCAAAGTAAAGGATGCCCTCCTCCATCGCTGCTCCTGCCCAAACCCAATTGTTGGTGGGAAACGTCCACAAAACCTCGCCCGTTCGGGTGTCATGGGCGGTTAATGTTTTTGCAAAGCTGCTGGAATACACAACACCATTTACGACCAGCGGTGTTCCGACGATCGCTCCACGTAGATCTTTATCCCAAACTACCCGTCCCGTTTCCAGGTTGATGGCATATAGGTGATGATCGAGCGAAGCGACATAAACATTATTTTCATCCACGGCAGGTTGTCCCCAGGAGGGCTCTCTTGTCGTAAATTTCCACAGCGCTTCGCCAGAAAAGTTGAGGGCATATAAATTACTGTCCGCCGATGGAGCGAGGGCCAGTTCCGCCGTCACGATTGGGCTACCAATATACCGGTTACGGGCTTCGTTGAACGTCCAATAGATCTGATTTCCGTTCTCAGGATCAATACTATACAAAACATTGTTGTAACCGCCAACGATCAATTGTCCATCCCCACCCAGAATTGGCGTAGCATAAAAAGATATATTCCGATCAGCTTCTTCCGGGAATCGCCATATTTCTCCGCCGTTTGAAGCGTTGATAGCGTAAACATGGGAGCCGAAGGCCAGATAAAGGGTTTCACCGTCAGTGGTTATCCCAGGCCAACTTGTTGCAGCGAGTCCACTCCCCCCTGTACAAGCGCTTGCGAAAAGCGCAAATACGAGCATTATGAAAATAAAATGGGGTCTAAATCTCATAGGTTTTATCAGGGCACGGGGTCGATTCCCCCGGGATTCAATGGATTACAGCGCAAAACCCGCCAGGTCGCCATCCAGCCACCTTTGAGAACCCCATATTTATA
>DATDOR010000491.1:0-2973 GCA_035293165.1 Anaerolineales bacterium
CTCCCACGCGGGTTCCGGTTCCGTGCGCTTCGATCAGTCCTACGGTGTCGGGGGAGAATCCGGCTTTGGCGTAGGCGCGACGCAGCGCGCGCAGTTGCCCGGCCGGGCGGGGCGCGGTCAGGCTTTTGTCCCGGCCATCGCTAGACGAGCCAATCCCCTGGATGACGGCGTAAATGCGGTCGCCATCTCGCTCGGCATCGGCGAGCCGTTTGAGGACGATCACGGCCAGCCCTTCACTGATAGCAATTCCGTCGGCTTCGGCATCGAAGGGGCGGCAGCGCCCGGTCGGGGAAAGGGCCTGGGTTTTGCTAAACGCCATGAAGGCGAAGGGGCTTTGTACGGTATCCCCTGCGCCGACAATCGCCATATCCGTCCGGCCTGCTTCCAGGTCTTGCACAGCAATATCCAGCGCGGCGAGTGACGAAGCGCAGGCCGCGTCCACCGTGAAGTTGGGGCCGCCCAAATCGAAGCGGTTGGCCACCCGTCCGGCGACAATGTTCAGCAAAATGCCGGGGAAGGAGTCTTCCGTCCATTCAGGCAATTGGCCTTTCAATTGCGCGACGGCTTCCGAATTTTCCTCATCAATGAAATGAGGGAGATACGAGCGAAAACTGTACAGATACCCCAAATCACCCTGCCCACCGCCCGCGCCGACGACGACTGCTGTTCGCTCGCGGGGGAAATCCCGGTCGAGATACCCCGCGTCCTCCAACCCGGCCCGGACGACTTCCAGCATCAACAACTGAAGCGGTTCAATCGAAGGGAGCGAGTTAGGCGGCATCCCATAATCGAGGGGGTTGAAGGGCACGGCGTCAATGAACCCGCCCCATCGGGAGTACACCCGGTCGCGTGCTTTCTGATCCAGGTCGAAATAGCGCTGCCAATCCCACCGGTCTTTGGGAACTTCGGTGACGGAATCAACTTTGTCCAGGATGTTTTCCCAGTAAGCCTGAAAATTTTTTGCTCCGGGCAGGATGCAGGACATGCCGATAATGGCAATCGACGACGGGGACATCGTTTGCGATGGTTGTGCCTCGGTTGGCGAGTCTTCGATCACTTGCCCCAAACGTGTTAGCAACGCTGATTCCTCATCCGAGACCTCGCGGTGCAGGGCTTCCATCGTCATCACCTCGCGCCGCAATGCCGCTACCTGTCCGATCATGTACATCCCGTCCTGGTGTTGGCTTTCTGCGTCCACTTCGATGTACTTCGGGACATTCGCGTCCTGGCCGTACCGCTCGTGGCGCGTGATCCCCTTGGAGGCGATGCGTAAACGACCCACGTTCAGGTCTTCAAGCGCGCCGCGTATTTCTTCCGAGGAAAGTTCAGCCTGTTGAAGGCGGATTTTCTCCTGTTTGAAAGTTTCTACGAAGGGAGTGGGTACGCACCGAGTAGCATGTCCCGGCCCGGATTCCAGCAGGGCGGTGTTTTCGCAGTGCAAGGCTTCTTCTTGAAAACCGGACAGGATCGCCCCACTTGAAACGGCTTCTTCGGTGAACAGATACGCGGTTCCCATCAGGACACCGATGCGAATTCCCCGCTCGGCCAGGGGCGCGGCGAGCGCGGCGACCATCACGGCGGACATCCTGTCGTGGATGCCACCCGCGAAAAGCACATGACAGGTGGCCGCTTCATTCTCCGGGAGGTTTTCCAGGATGACATCCACCATCGTATCCCAAAGGACAAAACTGCTTCGCGGCCCCACATGTCCGCCACATTCTCTCCCTTCAAAAATAAACCGCCGCGCGCCGTTGTTGATGTATGAACGGAGCAAACCGGGGGAAGGGACGTGTAGATACGTCGGAATCCCGTCCGTCTCCAACTGGCGAGCCTGATCGGGTCTTCCCCCGGCGATGATGGCATAAGGTGGCGCATGTTGGCGAATGACAGCCATCTGTTCCTGGCGCAAATCGAGCGGTACAAACCCCAAAATTCCCACACCCCAGGGGCGATTCCCTAAAAGTTGTTTGGTTTCCTGAAGGAGTTCGGCAACTTCTTTTTCACGCATCAGCGCAAGGGCGAGGAATGGCAGGCCTCCACCTTCGGAAACTTTCAGGGCAAATTCAGCCTGGTCGCTGACGCGTGTCATGGGACCCTGGACGATGGGGTAACGCGTTCGGTGTGATTGTGCGAGGGGAGAGTCTTGAGCCAGCGAGCGGAGCTGGCTGGCCGCGTTCGCATGGGAAAGCATCGCTTCGCGCATCCCTTTAAGAATGCCGCGTACTGTCTTGAAGCGGTCTGCGAGGGGTTTGGCAAACGTGGCGGCCTGTCCTAGCGGCCAGAGATGCTCGCGGAGGGAGCGAAACCCTACCCGGCCTGCTACCGTTAGATTCCAGGTTTTCATTCGCTCTTCTTGGGGCAGGTCGCTTTGTACAAGAGATAGCGCATCATTTTCAGTGGTTTGAATGGCAGTTGCGTCGGGTCGCGTGTAGGCTCGGAACATCCTGCCGGTTTCTGAACCAAAGCATAATGTCTCACTGCCGTCCATCGCGGCAATGGCTGCTTTGACCGAATCGGGGAGTTGCGACTCGCGGGTGAGCGAAAGCTGGTCATCCAGCACTACCCCCACCGCCCCTGCCACGTAACATGCAGCTACGGTATGTAACCCAATTCCCCCCGATGCCCAGACAGGCAGGTTGGATTGTTTGAGCAATCGTTGCAGGAGAATAAACGTGGTTTCTTCACCCACCCATCCCCCAGCCTCGTTGCCTTTGGCAATGAGACCATCCTCCCCAAGTTCCTGGGCGAATGCGGCCTGACCGGAATCGGTGACTTCAAGCAACAGTTCAAATCCCCGTTCGCGAAATGCTGGTACGAACCGGGTTAGGTTTTCTGGATGCCAGGCTGGAAAAATTAACCGACGAACCTGCGCCGATAACTCGCCAGTAAGGTCTGTGACAAAATCCGTATTATACGCACTGAGTTTGAGGCCAAATGGCTGGCTTGTAAATCGAGTAAGTTGGCGGATGGCTT
>DATDOR010000492.1:0-4594 GCA_035293165.1 Anaerolineales bacterium
CTCGGACGGGCTGACCATCGTTGTCGCCCTGCACCTGCTCAAAGCGCTCCTCAGCGAACGGTTCTGGGGCAGCCGGTGGTTTGCGTGGGTCTCAGGCTTCGCGCTCTTAGGGATTTCCTGGCTGATCGGCACGATGGGGTATTTCTTGATCTGGGATAAGCAAGCCCAATGGATGACTGAATACGGCCTCGACATCGTGCGCGGCCCGGTTGCCCAAACCTTTCTTGAAGGCAACGTGGCCGCCCGTACCTATTCCTTCTTCGTCATCGTTTTATTTCTACATGTTTTCCTCGGCCTGTTGATCGTGTTTGGAGTCCTGCTGCACGTCATCCGGCTCAACCGCGCAAAATTCTGGGCGCCGCGCTGGCTGATGATCGAAACCGGGATCGTCCTCATCGCCCTCTCCATTGCCCGGCCCATTTCCAGCAACCCGCCTGCCGACCTCGACCAAATGATCGGCCATGTCGTCTTCGATGGCTGGTATTTTGGCTTTATGCTGCTGGTGGAATCGTACGGTAATTTCCTGGTTTGGGGCATTTCTCTGATCTTGATCGGCCTCGGATTGGCCTGGCCCTGGCTGGCCAAAGGCAAAACCGAACTTGGCCCGGCCATCATCGTCAACGAAGCCTGTACGGGCTGCACCCTATGCGCGGTCGAATGCCCCTACCACGCCATCGAAATGGTCGAACGGAATGATGACACTCCCTTCAAGCTGCTTGCCATGGTCAAAGCCAACCTGTGTACAAGCTGCGGGATTTGCGTTGGTTCCTGTGCGACAGATGCCAACCAGTTCGCCGGGTTGAGTTCTTTCTCCGTGAAGGAAAATCTATTAAGTACGATCCGGGAACACGCCCATGACGGGCAAACCCCCCTCGTCGCGTTTACCTGTCGCCGGCATGAAACCCTGGGGACCTTCCCCCTTCAAATGGGGGCGTCCCCCACCAGGCTGGGAGTCGCTACTACCCCGGTCGTCGTTACCGCCCAGACGGGAGGCCGCTTCCCCCGTCCGGTCATCCGCTGTTCCCTGCCCTGCGTAGGATACCTGCCCCCCAGTTGGGAGGACGAAGTGCTTGCCTCCGGAGCCGCGGAAGCCGTCGTCGTCAGTTGCCCCGCCGACGATTGTTCCTCCCGTGAAGGCGTGCGCTGGCTGGCCGAACGGTCTCGCCGTAAACGCGCGCTGGAACACACCCATCATCGCTGGGTCGAAGCTGCCCCCGGAGACCGGGACACGGTGGATGATTTCTTTCAAAAACTGGCGGGCGAAAAATCCACTTTCACCCTGCCCCATTTTTTGCAAAAACGGCTGCCGCATCCCTCCGCCTGGTTTGCGGGATTGCTCCTGCTGCTGGTGACTTTCGGCCTTTCCCTCGTGCCGGTTTACCCGGTCACGGTCACGCCGCCGCAGGAAGGCGCCGTGCGCGTGGTATTGGTGTATAAGGGGGTTGTGAAAACGACCCTGGATAATCTTCAAGGGTTCCAGTCTACCCTTCCACCTGGGGTTTCCCCCGAACAGTTCATGGGGGGAGAACGGTATCCGGTTCAGGTTCAACTGGAAGTGGACGGCGAAATCGTGCTGGACGAAACCTTCCAGCCGGGTGGAATTCGCCACGAGAGCGCGATTTATGGGTTCGCCAATTGGCGACTGCCCTCTGGGGAACATCACCTGCGCGTTCTGGTTAAAGATGACGACGGTGATTTTCGTACCTCATTTGACGAAATCGTAGAAATTGGGCAAGAACAGGTTCGAACGCTGACCTATGAGGAGGAGACTGGATTGTTTCGTATCCGTTGATCATATAGGCTCAATCAGCGCTTTCAACCGAAATGAAACGCAGCCCCGTACTGGCTTGGCGAAACCTCTGCGTACTGCCTGAACACCCTTGAAAAATGGCTCCGGTCGGTAAATCCCACCTGCAGCGCCACTTCTGACACGGACAAATTCTGCTCCCGGAGCAGGCGTTTGGCTTCCTGGATTCGACACCGGGTATGAAATTGTTTGGGAGATTCCCCTAACCATTTCTCGAACAGGGCACGCAAATGGGATGCGCTCACACCTGCCTTTGAAGCTGTTTGGGCGGCACTGAAATTCGGCACATAGTTCTCTTCCAGATAAATGATCGCATTTCGCACAGCCTCGGGGTATGTGTGACGCTCGATAAATGGCTGGTTGGAAAATCGCTGGGCAAGTTCCTCGACCCGGGCGATCAGGGTGTAAAAAATCCCCAGTGCGCGGAAAGCAACCCCCGGCCTTTGAAGAATCAATGTCTCGCGCATGGTGGTAAAAAGCTCCAGTACAACCTCATCCTGGCCGACCGAGAAATGCCGGACAACAGGTTGCTTCCCCAAAGCAGGCGGCCAATTTCCCTCCACTGCAAACCAGTGAAACCGGATTTCGCCCTCGCTCCGACTTTCAATAGAAATCCCGGCTGGCAGGATCAATACATCTCCAGGAACCACTTCAAGTTTCTCCCCTCCGACATAGAAAGCGGTTTTCCCCTCCAAAAAATAATAAAACTGCGTCCAGTTTTCTTGCTCCCACGGATTGGCGCGGTAAAAATAACCGGGCTTGCCGTGATACTCTCCGGCCCGCGCTACCCAAAAATCCAGCAAAAACTTTCCCCGCTTGCTATCACCCACCCGCCAGTAGTGATACCGTGCCGGGCGTTGCCCTTCTAAAGTTCCTCCGCTGATAGGGCGATGAGGGGCGATTTTCGCGGACACCTTCGGTGTTTTCTTCACATCTTCCATCATTTTAGCCACATCTTCTATTTTAAAGCGAAGTTTATAATTGCATAGTGTCAGGTGTTTGATTTTCGACATTGGATATTCAATCTGCTTTCCAATATCCAATACCAAATACCCAATATCTAACCTCGGAGATTTCCCTTGACTACCGATACCGCAGACTACCTCATCCTCGGCGGCGGCCTGTATGGTTGTTCCATCGCCTACAACCTGGCCAAGCACGGTGCAAAAAAAGTTGTCGTCCTGGAACGCAACAGCCTCAGTTCCGGCGGGACGGCCAAATCCTGTGCCATCGTCCGCACGCACTACTCCATCAAATCCAACCTGATTCATGCCGTTGAAAGCCTAAAAATCTTCAGCAATTTCGATGAGATCGTCGGGGGAGATGTCGGCTTCCGGCGCACGGGATACCTGATCGTCGGCCCGGAATCACACCGTGAGCCTATGGAGGAGGTTTTCCGCACGCAGAACGAATACGGAATTGACACCGCCATCCTGACCCCTGCCGAAGCGCACGAATTCCACCCTCTGTTGCAGTTCGACGATGTGGGGGTGATAGGGTACGACACCCTCGCGGGGTTTGCCGATCCCTATCTAACGACCAATGCCTACGCGAAACGTGCCCGCGATCTGGGCGCGGATATCCGCACGGATACCCCTGTCACCGGACTGCGTGTGAACGGCGCAACGAACACGGTCTCCACGCCTGCGGGAGACTGGAAAGCTCCCGTCATCATCTTCGCCCTCGGCCCGTGGACGAACGTGATCGGCGAGATGATCGGCGTGCAATTCCCGTATGAAGTTTCCCGCCACAAAGTCATCACCCTGAAAATTGACCAACCCTACCAACTCGACTGGCCCGTCGTCAAAGACTTGACCATTCCCGAAAAAATTTATTTCCGCCCCGAGACGGGAGGCGTCGTCCTCGTCGGCACAGGCGATCACGGCGACCCGATCACCGACGCCGATACACTAACCGATAACGTGGACATGGATCACATTGCCCATGTCGGGGCATTGGTCGCGAACCGGATGCCTGCCTTTGCCGCTGCCGAATACAAAGCAGGCTGGACTGGCCCATATGACATCACCCCGGACTGGAATCCGATCTTAGGACCGGTTCCTGGGGTTGAGGGCTTGTTTGTCGCTGTCGGTTTCAGCGGGCATGGCTTCAAACTTGCCCCCACTCTCGGCGAATCCCTGGCGCAAACCGTTCTTGGCATGACCCCTCGCCTGCCACTTGACATGTACGACATGACGCGCTTCGAGACGGGTGATGTGCTGCATGGTGCGTATGGGATTGGTTCGATTTCGTGATTATTATGGAAAGTACCGGTAAATGTCTCTGCGATGCAGAAAACGTACAAAAGAGACCGTATCCCCGTTGAGTTTCATGCCAATTCGATAATCCCCTATTCTGATTCGGAATTAGACATCCCTTCCCCTTAGTTTCTTGATGTTAGCAATCTCTTCCAAAGTGTCTATGCGTTCAACACGTTCGATGGCTTCTCGAATTTTTTCTTTAAGCTGGTTATCGCGAATTTTTTGTAAATCGCGGGTGAAACTGGCCTTGAATTCGACATTCATGCAGGCGATCCCAGAATGTTAAAAACTTCCTCTCGAGTAACAGTATCAGTTTCTTCCCCCTCTTGAATGGCGCGCGACAAAGCAACATCCTCGATGACTTCAGAAAATAGTTCGGAAAGCAAGTCGCGTTCGTAACCGTTCACTTGGTGAGGGGATTATCCGAAAAAATGGTGTCCGCAGGGGGTGTACACCCCCTGCGGACACCATTTTTTCGGGTTCTTACCCCCTGCAGGTGGGGGAACTGAACGGTTACGTCGCGTTC
>DATDOR010000493.1:0-7087 GCA_035293165.1 Anaerolineales bacterium
GGGGTGTACACCCCCTGCGGACACCATTTTTTCGGGTTCTTACCCCTTTCTGGTGGGGGAACTGAACGGTTACCTTGTTTTTTCAGGATTCCCTGAAAACTCTTCCACCTTGTGAAAATGGTGCAAATCTTTTGTGGGCAATGGGTGTTAATAGGCAAAAGTTATTGAATTTGTCCACCCTGCATTCGCAGTGATAGGAGAAAATGCCATGGGTTCGTTTATCATAAGGCGTGTGTTTTACGCCATCATCATGCTGTTTGTTGTTTCCTTTGTCAGCTTCGTCATCATCAGCCTGCCGGCCGGCGATTTCCTCGATCAAAAGATCGCCGAGTTAGAAGCGCGTGGGGATAGAAGCGCATCCGCGCGCGTTGAAGAATACCGTGAACGATACGGGTTGGATCAGCCGTTGCTAACACAATATTGGCTCTGGATCACCAATTTCGTTCAAGGCGATTTCGGACTGTCTTTTGAATATGACCGCCCTGTGAGGGAATTGATTGGGCAAAGGCTGGCGCTATCTATCGTATTGTCCCTGGCAACGTTGACATTTACCTGGGCCATTGCCATCCCGGTAGGGGTGTTTTCAGCCGTCAACCAATATTCCATTGGGGATCAAATCACAACGACCATTGCTTTTATTGGGCTTGGCATACCACCCTTCTTGTTAGCCCTGGTCGTATTGTATGTCGCCGTCGTCATTCTCAAACAGGATGTGGTGGGCCTGTTCTCACAACAATATCGAGATGCTCCCTGGAACCTGGCGAAGGTTTGGGACCTGTTGAAGCATCTTTGGGTGCCCGCCCTGATCGGCGCCGTCACGGGTACGGCGGGAACCATCCGCATCATGCGGGGCAACCTGCTGGACACCTTTGGCCAGGCCTTTATCGAAGCCGCCCGCGCTCGCGGCCTGAAACATCGCACGGTGATCTGGCGTCATGCAGTCCGAATGGCGATCACGCCCCTCGTCATCATTTTAGGGACGGAGGCTTTCCCAGGGATTCTGGCGGGCAATATTCTGGTTGAATTGGTGCTCGGTCTACCCACCATCGGGCCGCTGTACATTCAGGCCTTGCTCACGCAGGATATGTATATGGCCGGAACCGTTTTGGTGTTGATCGTCTTTTTGCTTCTGGTCGGAAACCTGATCACCGACCTGGTATTAGCCTGGATCGATCCGCGCGTCCGGCTTGAATAAGGTTTTGTCCATCTTCAGCGCCCTTACCAGTATCGGAGGTATCTTCTCAAAAAGGTGGGACGAACGCCGTTCCTTCGGCGAAACAAACGTACAAGAGACTTCTGATACAGGAACGGCGTTCGTTTTCCCCAAAATATTGAGGTGAACCTATCGGAGGTTGAATTATGAGTGAAGCAGTTACAATTCCCGCTACGAAAACAAAGGAAGAGACGAAAAGTATCAGCCAGAGCTACTGGAGCCTGGTATGGTGGAAATTCCGCAAGAACCGCCTGGCGGTGGTTGGGGCGATCATCCTCGCCATTTACTTCATCGCTTGTGTGTTTTTCGCGGAATTCTTTGCACCATATGGCAAAGCAACAGAAAGTGATTTTATCGAAGCGAGACCTACCTATTTTCAGTTCTTTGACGAAGATGGTTTTACATTGCGCCCCTTTGTCTATGGCCTGGCAGAAGAAATCGACCTGGCAACCCGCTCCCGGTTATTTGTACTTGATAAAACCGTCAAATATCCGATTTCCTTCTTTGTAAAAGGGGAATCTTATAAGCTGTTAGGCTTGATCCCTACCGATATCCACCTGTTTGGCACGGACCCGGCAGATCCGGATGCCAAAGTCTTTCTCATGGGAACGGACCGGCTAGGGCGAGACCAGTTTTCACGGTTGTTGTATGGCGGGCGCATTTCCCTGTTCATCGGGCTGTTCAGTGTGATTGTCTTCCTGTTCATCGGCGTGACCCTGGGCGCCATTTCCGGGTATTATGGCGGTGTGACGGATATCATCGTCCAGCGCATCACGGAATTTCTCTCCGCGTTCCCACAAGAACCGCTCTTCCTGGCCCTGGGCGCTGCAGTGCCTGTGGATTGGCCTTCGACTCGGGTGTTCTTCATGGTCACCATTTTACTGGCCCTGATTCAATGGGGCGGGTTGGCCCGGCAGGTTCGCGGGCTGGTGCTGTCTGGCCGGGAAGAACAATATGTGTTAGCAGCGCAAAGTTTTGGGGCCAGTGACCGGCGAATCATCTTCAACCATTTGATTCCTGCTACTTTAAGCCACGTTACCGTAATCGCCACGCTGAAAATACCGAACATGATTCTGCTGGAAACCGCCCTCAGCTTCCTCGGCCTGGGCCTGGTTCCACCCACGGTTAGTTGGGGTACTTTATTGCAAAACGCAAATACCGTACGCGCGATCCGTTTTGCCCCGCATTATTTATTTGTCGTTCCATTCATTCTCTTCGCCATCCTCGCCTACAACATGCTGGGAGACGGCTTACGGGATGCCATGGATCCTTATAGTAAATAACCGAGAGGAGAGAATATGATGACCGAAGAAAAACGCGACCCTTTGATAGTGGTCAAAGATTTACATGTTGACTTTGATGTGCGGGATGGCATTGTCCACGCCGTGGATGGCGCCGGTTTTACAATCTACCGCGGCCAGACGTTGGGGATCATTGGCGAAAGTGGCTGTGGAAAATCTATCACCGCGAAGGCCATTTTGAACATGATCCCCAAGCGGGGAAAGATGTCCGGCGAGATCACCTTCTACGAAAAATCGAGTGAAGGAAATGGAGAATTTATCAACGAAATTCGCCTCGATCAGACCGATCCGGATGGAGAAATCATTCGAAAGATCCGCGGGGGGCATATCGCCATGATTTTCCAGGAACCCATGAGTTCTCTCACGCCCGTGTACACCGCTGGATTCCACATCACAGAGGCGGTTAAATTGCACCGCTTTGTAGGAGGCAAAACGATTGGCGGCCAGATGGGGGAGAACATTCAGAAAAAACGCGGTGTTTCCGAAGAAGAAGCCCGTGAAATTGCCGTGGACATGCTACGCCGGGTCGGGATCCCCAATGCTGAAAAACGGGTCAACAGTTACCCCCATGAATTGAGCGGGGGCCAACGGCAGCGCGTGATGATTGCCATCGCCCTCTCCACGCACCCCGATTTACTGATCGCTGATGAGCCCACCACGGCCCTGGACGTTTCCATTGAAGCGCAAATCCTCGACTTGATGCGAGAGTTGCAAGAAACCCAGGACATGGCCATCATGTTCATCACCCACAACCTGGGCGTGATCGCAGAAATCGCCGACGAGATCGTCGTGATGTACATGGGCAAAGAGGTCGAACGCTCCACCACCATCGAAATCTTTGAGAACCCGAAACACCCCTACACGCGTTCCCTGCTTGGATCCATTCCCCAGATTGGAGAAAAGAAGGACCACCTGCAAACCATCGAAGGCATGGTCCCCAGTCCCTTTAATTTGCCACCCGGTTGTGTCTTTCACCCGCGTTGTCCAGACTATATGCCTGGAAAGTGTGACCGGGTTTATCCCGAATATGCACAAGTAGTAGAGGGACACTGGGCCAGGTGCCTGCTTTATGATGGATGCTGGCCTGATACAGCCGAAGCACAGGCGATTAAGAAGACACAGACAGTTGCAGATTGATTAAGGAGAAAATAGACATGTCCGACAATGGAAACAAAAAAGCCGATAATCTCCTTCTCGATGTCAAAGGATTAAAAAAGTACTTCCCCATCACCGGTGGCCTGATGCGTAAGGTGGTCGGGTACGTGAAAGCGGTGGATGATGTGAACTTTTTTGTCCGAGAAGGCGAAACCTTGGGATTGGTAGGAGAGAGTGGTTGTGGAAAAACCACCGCAGGTCGTGCCATGCTGCGCATTTACGAACCTACCGACGGAAAAATACTATTTAAATCCCGCTCGCTTTCGACTACAGGCAAACCTGAATGGATCAGCTTCCGGGAGTTAGATAAACAACAACTCAAAGCCGTACGACAGGATATTTCGATGATCTTCCAGGATCCGATAGGCTCACTGAACCCTCGGATGACTGTATATGACATCATCACCGAACCGATGGTCATCCATAATAAGATCACCCCAGATACGGAAGATTATGTGGTTCAACTGCTAGAGCGCGTGGGCTTGCGTGGAGAACATATCCGCCGTTATCCACATGAGTTTTCCGGCGGCCAGCGCCAGCGCATCGGTATTGCCCGTTCTCTCGCGCTCAACCCGCAGTTGGTCGTCTGCGATGAGCCAGTCTCCGCTTTGGATGTGTCGGTGCAGGCGCAAACCTTGAATTTGATGAACGACCTTAAAGCCGATTTCAACCTGGCCTACATATTTGTGGCGCACGATTTGAGCGTCGTTCAGCACATTTCCGATCGTGTCGCAGTGATGTATGTGGGACGGGTGGCTGAGGTTGCCAGTTCCATAGATTTGTACAACCATCCCTTACACCCTTACACGGAAGCCTTAATGTCTTCGGTGCCGCGCCCGAACCCGCGTGTGAAAAAACAACGCATTATCATGGAGGGCGATGTGGCCGACCCAGGGAATCCACCTCCGGGTTGTTTGTTCCACCCACGCTGCCGCTATGTCCAGGATCGCTGCAAGACAGAAATCCCCCAACTTCGAGAAATCAAACCCGATCATTTTGCCGCCTGCCATTTCGCCGAAGAACTGGAATTAACGGGCGTCGCTGATCTTTCCTAGAGGATAACCCAATGTCAACCCTCGAATGGTGGAAACAGGCTGTCTTCTACCAGGTTTATCCGCGCAGCTTTGCCGACGAGAACGGAGATGGGATTGGTGACCTGAAAGGGATCATAGAACGCCTCGATTACCTGCAGGATTTGGGGGTTGACGCCATCTGGCTATCTCCCCACTATCCTTCCCCTCAGTTTGACTGTGGGTACGATATTACCGACTACTCCGATGTCGAACCAGAATACGGCACGTTGGAGGAATTCAAACATTTCCTCGACGGAGCACACGAACGCGGCATACGGGTGATCCTTGATCTCGTCCTGAATCATACTTCCGACCAACATCCCTGGTTCCTGGAGTCCAAATCGAGCAAGGATAACCCGAAACGAGACTGGTACATCTGGCGGGATGGAAAAGACGGAGGGCCGCCCAACAACTGGAGCGCCGCCTTCGACGATTGTGCCTGGACGCATGACCCAACCACCGGGCAATGGTACTACCACTTCTTCTTTGCGGAACAGCCCGACCTGAACTGGCACAACCCGGAAGTGAAACAGGCGATGTGGGATGCCGTCCGCTTCTGGCTGGACATGGGCGTAGATGGCTTTCGTCTCGATGCTATCGGGACTATCTACGAAGACCTTACGCTTCCCGATCATGAAGCCGAACTCAGCATGTCGGAACTATTCCAGCGTTACATGGCAGGTTATCCCGATCAGCCCGATCCACAAACGAGCAGCTATCTGGATGAGCAGCGCGAACTCATGAATAAATACCAGGTGGATCAACCTGGTATCCACGAACTTATGCGAGAATTGCGCGCTTTGCTGGATGAATATGATGATCGCGTTCTCGTCGGCGAAACAGATGAAATCGCCTACTATGGAGATGGCGCAAACGAGCTTCACATGGTTTTCAACTTCCCGTTGATGCGGACAGAACGGCTGACTCCGGCCTGGATTCGTAAAAACCAACAGGAGCGCCTTTCCGCCCTGCCCCCCGCAGGCTGGCCGTGCAACACCCTGGGCAATCACGATTCACCACGCTTCTACAGCCGTTATGGCGATGGCGAGCACAACGATCAACTCGCCCGGCTCAACTTTGCATTGATGCTGACTCTGAAAGGGACACCATTTCTCTACAATGGCGAAGAGATCGGCATGAGTGATTTGATGGTACCGCGCATCGAACTTTTCCGCGACAATCTGGGTGTATGGATCTATGATGAAGCACCCAAAAACCTGGGTGTTCCAGCGGAAGCGGCGCTCAACATCGTGCAAAATATTACACGCGACAAGTGCCGGACGCCCATGCAGTGGGACAATGCGCCCAACGGCGGATTCAGCCCTGAAAACGTTCAACCCTGGTTGCCAGTCAATCCGAATTTTGCTGATGGCGTCAATGTTTGCCAACAGCAGGATGATCCTGGCTCATTGTTGAACTTCTACAAACGGATGCTGGCAGTCCGTAAAAACACCCCGGCCTTAATCGAGGGGGATTATGAGGAGCTGCATCCTCAATCTGAAGACTTTTTTTCCTTTCTGCGGAGTACTTCCACGCAGCGCTGTCTGGTGGTATTGAATTATTCCAACCAACCACAGACAATTTCTTTTGATTTCGACACACCCATTGGAGAATTGATTTATTCAAACGCCAATTGCGATACCACAGTTAATCTTACAGCTTTGGAACTCGCACCCTATGAGATTTTGCTTGTCAAACTCACCGAGTAAAGAACCGCCCCACATTTTTTAAAACGAGGAGATGCAAAATGGCAAAACCCGAAGATACCGTAAAATTCTTGGCGAATGTGCCCTTATTTAAGGGCTTGAGCAATCGTCAATTGGAGCAACTCGCAAACCGCTTTGTTCCCCGAACTTATAATGCAAATCAGTATATTGTGTCCCAAGGGAAGGGAGGCGCAGGCATGTTCACCATCGTCTCCGGTCATGCGGAGGCTATATTAGAAAGCCTCGACGGTGACAAAACCGTTGTAAACACCTTTGGCCCCAGTGATTTCTTTGGAGAAATTGCCTTGCTCGACGATGGGCCACGTACCGCATCAGTGATCGCCACGGAAGAAACAGCGTGTTTGATCCTCAGCAGGCCAGATTTCATTTCCGTGATGCAAAACGATGCAGAAATGGGCGTTATCGTAGCCCAGGAACTGGCAAATCGAATTAGAAAATTGATTAACTCCTTAGGAAGCAGATAAAAATAATCGCATGATACGAAATGGAACATGACATGCGGGCATGTCATGTTCTTTCGCGTTCCGAAAAAAAGCAGAAAAACACCTCCCGCGCCTGAAAGAACTGGGCGCGCATATTTTATGGTTGATGCCAGTCCATGAAATCGGCCTAAAGAAC
>DATDOR010000494.1:0-2275 GCA_035293165.1 Anaerolineales bacterium
ACCCTTGCCGAACTTCACACCGAAATGCACACCAAACCCGGTGCGCCCGAATTGCCCGACGTGCATGACCGGCTGAAGAGAAAAATCCAGGCTGTCGAAGGTGCACCTCCCGAAATCCGGCAAACCGTTCTGGAAAAAATGGATTCTTTGCCTTTTGGTGACCGTCTACTCCACGGCGATTTCCATCCCGACAACGTGATGCTAACGCCCGCCGGAAAGGGATTCCTACCCATCATCATTGATTGGCCCGACGCCGCCCGCGGCCACCCCCTCGCAGACGTAGCTCGAACCTCCATCTTGATTCGAGCGGGGGGCCTGCCCCAACAACTGGTTTTGCACTTTTTGGTCGGCATGTTTCGCAATACATTTCACCGTATTTATCTCAATACCTACTTCAAACACTCCTCGCACTCCCGCGCCGAACTCAAAGATTGGATGCTCCCCGTCACCTTCGCCCGCCTGAGTGAGGACATCGAAAGCGAGAAACGCTGGTTGTTGGGGGAGGTATGTGAAATGTTGGAGATTCCGGTGCCAGATTTAGGTGACAGTCACTTGGGATCGGATAGAGCCTGAATTTTCCCCGTAACCTTGCAAGATTTACACGAAGTGACCTGTCACCTTTCTTATGCCCCAACACAACCGTCTCTATAATGACCTCACCTGGCTCTGGCCCATTCTCAGCCCGCCTGAAGAGTATGAGGAAGAAATTGCAGAGGTCACCAATTTAATCCTGGACTATACAAAGGGTGAGGTCAACAACCTGTTAGACCTGGGCTGTGGAGGCGGGCATAACGCTTACTGGCTCAAACAGACCTTTACGGTAACGGGTGTGGACTTGAGTGAATCCATGTTGGAACTTGCTCGGAAACTCAATCCCGAGGTTTGTTTCATGTTAGGCGATATGCGTTCCGTCCGGTTGGGGGAAACGTTTGACGTAGTCTTCATCGCCGATGCCATTGATTACATGCTTACGGAAGAAGATTTGCGGGCTGCATTTGAGACAGCGTACGCACACTTGAGGCCAGGCGGCACTTTCTGCACGTACGCGGAGGAAACGCGAGAAGGTTTCGAGCAGAACACAACAAAGACGATAACACGCATAAAAGGGGATATTGAGCTAACGAGCATTGAAAATTTTTATGATCCCGATCCGGATGATACAACCTACGAGATGACCTTCGTTTACTTAATCAGGAAAAATGGACAGCTTAAAGTTGAAACAGATCACCATGTTAGTGGGTTATTTGATACAGCAAAGTGGATTGAACTGTTGGAGGATGTGGGCTTCAAAGTGAATATGATGGAATACGAAAATGCAGGACCTATGTTCTTATGTGTAAAAGGTCTTGATTGAGCAGCAATACTGTTCAGAATGCAAATAACGAATCTAAAACATTTTCATTGTCTTTGGTAAAATCCATCCATTATCTCCTCGATGAATTCGCATGATCGTTCTACGCATGCCTATTCCCTAACTTCGAATCACAAGTCTCGAATCCGAAAAAGAAACACAAATGGGTCTTAAAATTCTCTCCCTCTCCGCTGAAGTTGCACCTTTCGCCAAAACCGGCGGGCTTGCCGATGTGTGTGGCGCCCTGCCTAAATATCTGCGTAAGATGGGGCACGACGTACGCGTCGCCATGCCGGCTTACCAGATGATCGAACATGAATACCATACAACGAACAAATACGGCCTGGAAACGTTGCCCGGCCAGTTGTGGGTCCCCACCGGACCGGGTGTGCATCCCGCGGGGGGATTTCGCGGCGCCCTTCCTGGTTCGGATGTCCCTGTCTATTTCATCGCGGAGTGGAATCTGTTCGGGCGGCCCGAAATTTACGGGTACGGCGACGACGCGTACCGGTTTGCGTTTTTCGCCAAAGCAGTCGTCGAACTGCTCCTTGCACTCGATTGGAAACCCGACATCGTCCACGCCCACGACTGGCACGCCGCGCCCTTCATCACCTGGCTCGCCACTGCCGGGTCGGTGGATGACCGCTTTAGGGGTATCCCCACCCTGTTCACCATCCACAACCTGGCTCATCAGGGACGCACGCATTGGAAAATCTTCGACTATATGGGTATCCAAACCTATTCGCTTAACGAAGAGAATTTTAATGAAGTCAATTTTATGGCACGCGGCATCCACCATGCCACAATGATCAATACCGTCAGCCCCACCTATGCCCGCGAGATCATGACCCCCAGCCTGGGCGCGCACATGGACAAATTGTTACACTCCCGTGCGTTTGACGTGCATGGCATCCTGAACGGAAT
>DATDOR010000495.1:0-11015 GCA_035293165.1 Anaerolineales bacterium
AAGGGTCGTACGCCGTATCTCTTCGGGAGTGGTGGATTGTTCTCTAATTAACTCCCCCTCTGCATTGTAAATTAACTTCCCAGAGGGTTTGTTCATCCCGATGCCAAACACATTGACTTCCCAACCCATTTGAGCTGGCAATGATTTAACCTTGACCCGCGCCCCGTCCCCTACCGACGTGAGCAAATACTTTAACGCCCGCCGTTCAATGAAGGGTTGATCGGGATGAGCGGGACTGATCCGAATCCCGTCCGGGCCAAGTTCTAATACTGCATCGGCTCCTTTGTCCAGACCGTATTTTTGAACTAAGGCCAATGGAATCTGGAGGCCTTTTTCATCTACAGGTTGGTAAATTCTTTCCATGATGATACTCCATTGGGTGAGGGCTTGTGTTATAGATATTTTACCGCATTGCCTCGCTATTTCCTGCCCTAATCTCCAGTGTTTGCACTTATAAATTCAGAGTTGGAAGGTTGGCAATCAGTTCAAATGTTTGGACAAGTTCAATGTTGGTCATGGGAATATTATACTTTGTCAGCCAGGTGGGGTGGACTTCCAAAACCACGCTTTTCCGCTGAAATTTCCCCGAACGAAGTCCACCCCACCTCAGAAAATGCCTCGCAATTTAAAAATGGAGTAGAATTAAAGAAGCATCCTTACTAAACAGGTTTAAACTGAAGGTTGCTGTTTTTCCTTGTTCGTTCAGTTTTCAAAAAAGGAGTATCCAATGAGCGTGTATAAAGTCATCGAATTAGTCGGAACGAGCCCCGAATCTTGGGAAAAAGCTGCGGAAGCGGCCATCCAACGGGCATCGAAGTCCCTGCGTGAGCTTCGTATTGCCGAGGTGGTTGATTTGGATTTGCAGTTAGACAACGGACAGGTGATCGCTTATCGTGCGAAGCTGAAAGTTTCATTCAAGTACGAGGGTGAATGAATTAGACATCGTCCTGCCAAACGCAAATTACCCCATCGCTCACCCAACCACGATGGGGTAATTTTTCAATGCAGCAAGCAAATACATTTTTTCTCCCCCGGATCAACCCTTCCCCAACACTTTCAACCTCTCAATCCGCTCTGGCTCATTCTCCACCAGCCAGGGGTCCTTCGACAGCTCTTCGTAGGCGGCGGAAAAATGGGGGGTAGCCTTTTCCTTCTTGCCTGCCTGCAAATACAACTCACCCAGCTCTTCGTGCGTGTAACCGGCGGAGTCGCTGGCTTGTTTGCTCTCCTCCAACAACGCCAGTTGAATCTCCAAAGCCTCGCCATTCCTGCCTAATGACCGGAAGCAGCGCGCCATACACCAGCGGGCAATGCGGATGTTCTCTGGGTTACCCTGTGCTTGCCGGAAAGCCAGGGCGCGTTCAAACAAATCCAGCGCCTTCTCATACTCACCCATATCGTGATACGTCCAGCCGGTGTTGTTGTACAGCGATCCGAGCCAGTTACGCGCCCGGGGCTGTTCGCTTTGTTCGGCATACGCGATGGCCTGCATATTCCAATCCAGGGATGCCTCGCCTGTCTCGACGATTCCGAGCATATGGGCTGCATCTACCGCGTAAAAATCTTCTTTCGCTGCTTTTGTGCGTTCCCACGCTTCGAGGAAGAGGGGGTGAGCCTGATCCTTCTTCCCCGAGCTGTTGAACGCACGCCCGCGTTCGAGCAAATAGCGAATGCGAGCAGTTTCTAGTTCGTCCGTTAGCATGGGCTCAACGATGTCCAGCGTTTGATGGGCTTCGTCAAATTTGCGTTGAAGTCCAAGCGTGCGCGCAATTTGGGTAAGGAGTTGAGCATGGTACGACGCATCATCACCTGCCTCCGCTTTTGGAAGCAATTCCCGAAATTTTTGCTTAGTTTCAGCGGGGTTGTTGTAATTCCAAAGTTGGTCAAAGTCGAGCATGGTATCCAATTGTGTATCTCCTTTTTATTCAGCGAAGATGGTACACGGAGTACATAGAGAAGGCACGGAGATTCACAGAGAAAACTTTTAAAATCTCTCTGTGAGTCTCTGATTAAACTCCGTGAGTATTTGTGTCACTGCTTTTTTATACTGATTCTACATGCTGGCGGGTACGGGTACGGCCACGCCCGCGCATGATGTCTAAAATTCGCGGCAGAATCTGCGTATACAGTTTATACATCATCGGTTGGACGGGCAAGTCCCATGCCCCGATGAACCGGACAACTTCTCCGCCCAACCCTTCCTTAAACCGGAACACGCTCCACATTGAATCGCTTTCGTCGAAGACGTCTGGCGCGCCCCACAAATCATACACCGCACAACCGGCTGCTTTCGCCCGCCGCGCGGCCTCCCATTGGAGTAAATAGTTGGGCATCTTCTCCCGGTGGGCGTCGCGGGACATCCCGTTCAGGTAATAGGCTGTCCCCGCAAACTGGAAAATCATCACCCCTGCAACGGGTTCGCCATCCATTTCCGCGATGAGCGGCTCCAGCATCCCGGCTTGCATAAAGGTTTGCCAGAGATCGAGGTAGTATTTTTGCTCCCGTATCACAAACCCATCCCGCACGGACGTTTCCGCGTACATATGATAGAGCATCTCCAAATCCGCGTCCGTCCCCACGCGGACGACCACGCCCTTGCGTTCGGCAAGCCGGACGTTGTACCGCGTTTTCTGCTTCATCCGGGAAAGCATATCGTCCTCGGAGGGGGAGAGGTCAAAGGCGATGGTGTTACGGTATTGGATCTGGTCTTGGGAGAAGCGCCAGTTTTGAGATTGCAGATAAGAGATGAGCGATTGGCCGAGGGGGTCGGGTTGGTCTTCGGGGGTGTTGGGGATGCCGGTGCCGAGGCGGACATCGGGGTCAATTTTCAGGAAAATCGCCCCTTTCCGGCGGGCAAAGGCGAGCAAGTCGTGGAGTACCCGGTCGCGCAAGGATGTGTTGTTCCAATCGAGCAGGGGGCCTTTCGGGACGTACACCACGCTTAACCTAGCCGCAAACCCGCGAATCGGGATGGCGCGGACGAGGACGAGCGCGGCGGCGAGGGGGTCCTTTTCCGAAACCTGCCAGGTTTTAAAAACCTGGCAGGTTTGGTCGTCCCACACGAAATGGAACGGCTGCCAGCCATACCACGATTTCACCTGCCCCCATTCCCAGGTTTGGAGCAGATGGGGATTGGGGAGGGAGGCGATGAGGGTGTTCCAGGGGTGAAGGTTCATTCCGCATAACTCCCCATCCGCCACAAATACAGCCTGTATAACCACGGTAAATACACCCGATCCCACGGTCCCGCCGCCCGGCGCACTTCTCCGCCAAAGCCACGTTTGAACCGGTACACACCCCACAGCCCGTCCGAGCGTTCCAGGAAATTGGCTTCCAACGTTTCCTCTTCTTCATCCGGCACGCCCCACAGGTCGTATTCCGTACAGCCCTTCTCCCGTGCCCAGCGGATGCCTTCCCATTGCAGCAGGTAGGCGGGCATTTTCTCTCGGTGGGCGTTGGAGGACGCGCCGTAGAAGTACCAGGCCCGGTCGCCGCGCGCAAAGACCATGATCGCTGCCAGCGGTTCGCCTTCGAATTCGGCCAGGAGCAGTTCGCACGAGCTGACGGTGCCGCCGTCAGCGCCAGCGCCGGAAGGGTGGAACAGGTCGTAGGCTTTCTGGTAATACGCCCGGATGTGGACGCCGAACGCATCCCGTTCCCCCGTTTGCCGCATCAACACGTCCCAGGTGTTCAGGTCGTTCGAGGGGCGGATGACGATGCCTTTTTTCTCTGCCAGGCGGATGTTGTAGCGGGTTTTTTGCTTCATTCGGGCGAGGATCTGGTCTTCGGAGCCGGAGAGGTCGAGGGTGATGGTGCGGGGGGGCTGGATGGTGTGCGGGCTGGGAAGGAAGCCGGGGGGCGCGACCCCGCGCGAACCGGGTTCCTCCCATTGATCGGGTTCGACCTTCAGCGCGAGGGCGCGCCGCGACCGGCAAATGGCGTCTACGTCCAGCCAGAGTTTTTCCCAATCATTTTCTACAACTGGCGCAGACTTCCGAAGTTTTTCAAGCGATGTCTCATCCTGCACAGGATTTGGGAAACTTCGGAAGTCTTGATCCGATGCCCGATAACCAACAGGGCCTTTCGGGATGTACGCAATGGTGAATCCAAGAGGCAGCTTTCGGAACAAGATTTGCGCGCCACAATTTCCCGCGATAACATGGACAAAATCCCACCCAAAGGCGGATTTGAGTTCGCCCCATGGACTGGTTTGCAGCAGGTGGGCGTTGGGATAGGAAACGAGGAAACGATCCCAATCAGGTGGCGAAACCACGGACATGGAGCTAGATGACCGAGATCAGGTCGGGCGGGGGGGTGCTGCTGACGGTTGACCCCGGCACGATTTTGTCCATTAAGTTCAAAATGGCAGATGCATCCCCCTCACGGGCGAGGTAGATGAGTTCGTCCACGGACTTCTCCAGCGTTTCACCGGTGACGGGTTCGTCGCGGACCATGCGGAGGATTTCAGGGTGTTTGGTGGTTTTCAGGTTGGAGCGTTCGTCCCACAATTCTTCGCGGAGCTTTTCGCCAGAGCGGATGCCGGTGAAGGCAATTTCGACATCTTTACCTGGTTCCAGGCCGGAGAGGCGAATCAGATCTTCGGCCAGATCGAGGATTTTGACTTGCTCCCCCATGTTGAGGATGAACATCTCGCCGCCTGTACCCATGGCGGAGGCTTGTAAAACCAGGTGAACGGCTTCGGGGATGGTCATAAAAAAGCGTTTCATCTCCGGGTGGGTGATGGTGATGGGGCCGCCCTGCGCGATCTGGCGTTTAAAGATCGGGACGATGCTACCTCTGCTGCCCAGGACGTTGCCAAAGCGTACAACGGAGAAAGCACGCCCGGTGCGGTGGGATGCGTCCATGACGAGCATTTCGGCGATGCGTTTGGTCGCGCCCATCACGCTGGTCGGACGGACAGCTTTGTCACTGGAGATCATGACGAGCCGTTCGGTATCGAAATTGATCGCCATTTCAAGCACGTTGCGTGTGCCGAGGATATTATTGGTGATGGCTTCTTCGACGTTCACTTCCATCAGGGTGACGTGTTTGTGCGCGGCGGCATGGAAGACGACTTGCGGGCGGTGCTGTTCAAAGATGGAGTAAAGACGGCTGGTGTCGCGAATATCGGCAATAACCGGGTAAATGGGGAGGGATGGATAAGTAGCTTGCAATTCGAGCATCGCTTCGAAGACGCTGTTTTCTCCATGACCGAGCATGACAAGACCTGAAGGTCCCCAACGCGCGACCTGGCGGCAGAGTTCTAACCCGATGGAACCACCTCCGCCGGTGACGAGAACGCGTTTTCCGCTCAAACTGAGGCCGATGAGATCATCATCAATTTTGACGGGCTGGCGGCGCAGCAAGTCGGTGATTTCTACGTCGCGCAGGCGGGTGACGTTGATTTTCCCGCCGAGCAGTTCGTACAGCCCTGGCATCGTGCGGAAGGGGATGTTGATCCGGCGGCAGACTTCGGTCACGCGGCGCACGACCCGCCCCGGTGCGCTGGGGATGGCGATGATGGCTTCTTCCACCCGGTAAGTGCGAACGACGCGGGGCAATTCGCCCAGCGGCCCATCTACCGGAATACTGTGGATCTGGTGTTTGATTTTGGATGAGTCATCGTCCAGGAAACAAACCGGGTTCAAGCCCACCTGCGGGTTGCGTTGAAGTTCGCGCACGACGAGGGTGCCCGCACTGCCTGCGCCAATGATGAGGACGCGTTTGGCACGTTGGTTTTCTTCTTGCCCGTTTTTGCTTTCTGCCAATAGACGCAGAGCAAACCGCAAACCTCCGACACAGAAGAGGGATAGAAGCCAGTCAATCGCCGGGATAGAGCGGGGAAAACCGGGGAATACATTCAGGGCATCTTGAATAGAAACTAAGATGATGATGCCAACGCCCACCGCAATTGACGCCATCGTAGAGGCGAAAAAGATCAATTTCAGTTCGCGTGTGCTGGCATACGCCCACAGGCGGCGGTATAAGCCAAACCGGTAGTATACAAGCGGTTTGACGATGATGGCGATGAGGGCCATCCAATAAGCCTGGGGTAAATATTGGCGAAAAAGAAATCCAAATTCTAATCGCAGCACGAAGCTGGCAAAGACAGAGGCGATGATCAGGAAAATATCCCCCAAGAATAAAACCCAGTTTCGAAGATAGATATGTTCCTTTACCATGTTACCTTCCCCGGAAACCCAGAACTGTTGCCGGAGTACGTAACATGATGATCAGGTCCAGCAACAGACTGCGATGTTTAATATAGTAGAGATCATATTCCAGTTTCATATTGGTTTCTTCGACATTGGCCGCATAATCCTGATGCACCTGTGCCCATCCGGTAAGTCCGGGTTTGACAAGCAGCCGCGCCCGGTAAAAGGGGACATGTTTTTGGAAGAGGGCGATCAATTCGGGGCGTTCGGGGCGTGGACCGACGATGCTCATTTCGCCCCGCAAAATGTTCAAACATTGTGGAAGTTCATCCAGATGCGTTTTGCGAAGGATACGCCCAACACGGGTCACTCGCTCATCATTTTCCTTTGTCCATTGCGGGGTTCCGTCTTTTTCTGCATCTTGCCACATCGTGCGGAATTTGATGAGTTCGTAAGATCTGTCACTCTGCCCGGAGCGTGTTTGGGTATAAAAAATGGGTAGCCCACTTTCCAGCAAATTTGCCAGGGCCACAAAGGGAAAAACAATGGCGAGAGCAAGCAGCCCAAGAATGCCGACCAGTAAATCCAGAAAACGTTTGGTGAGGAGATAAAACGCACTCACCCGGCTGGCCTCGACAAAATTACGGAGAATCCAGTCCGCTTCCAGGTGAAAGATAGGGACGCGTCCCAGAAGTTCTTCGTATACCGTTTGCATGCGGACGATTTCCAGCCCGCGTTCTTGTAAGTCCAGCAAGGTTTGGAAAGTGCGTCCACCGATTTCCCCGGATATACAGACGATGAGATCAGAAACGTTTTCTTCTTCGATGATTTTGGGCAACCTTTCTGCCCCACCTAATACGCGGTAACTTTCGATATCCGTGCCAGACTTATTAGGATCATCGTCAATCACACCGGCAACCAAAAAGGGCGGCGGTTCCATTGCGTTGTAAATTTGGAGCAGGGTTCGCCCGGCTTTTCCCCCACCGACGATCAAGGCGCGCCGCATGAAAGCGGAAGTTGTGAAGACGCGAATGTATAAAATACGCCACACGAGCGTGAGAATAGAGACGCCGATGAGAAAATAAGCAACGCCTCCGCGCGGCAGGGAATTGGGCGAGGATGTAAAGTAAATGAGCAAATACAACCCCAACCCGAGCAACGCCGAAACTGCAACGCCGCGTGCGGTTGCGATGATGTTTCCGGCCCGGCGAATATCGTACAATTCGACCATCAAGCCCAGCCAGATCAAAGGGAGTAAGTAGAACCAAAATGGGACACGGGTGGTAAAAAATTCGGATGACAGTCCCAGCCACTCCTTACTACTCAACCCCCAGATGTAGAGTGCAAGAAGCAGGGAGAGCGTAGAAACAACCAGATCGCCCACTAAAAGAAATGGTTGTCGCTCACGCGGGCGGAGACGCCACTCTTGGGAAGGAGATAAAGCCTTTATCGTAGTCAAATCTTATAGGTTCAAACGCGGGGGCGTTTGAACGCGAAACTCCATAAAAGTGCACTTCCCCAGCAAAGATGCATGGTTGCAATCGCAAGGGGAATACCGGGGATTAAAGCGAGATCACGTTTTTTGAGGGCAGTTTGTAAACTGGCTGCCAAAAGTACGAAAATGTAGAAGCTCAATTCTACAATTAACAACCAGCGCGCCCAGACAAACGGAATAGCAAGCAGAGCAAAGATCATCAGACTCAGGACAAATACAGGTGGCAGGGCCTGCCGCCAGCGGATCGTTTCGGGGTAGCGGCGGAGCATTTGACTTTTCCAATAACCATACCGCCAATATTGCCGGGCCAGCGCGGAGAGCGAAGCGCGGGCGAAATAAGTGGAGCGAATGGCCGGGTCGAGCCAGATTCTGCCACCAGATTGGCGGATACGTGCATTGAATTCATAATCTTCATTCGTCAACAGGCCTTCATCGAAAGGGCCGATTTTTTCGACCAACTCCCGGCGAAAAGCGCCAAATGGAACCGTATCAACATATTGAGGATGAGTTGCGTAGCGGTAATGGGCATCACCGACCCCGAGGGGGTGGGCGGCGGCAACGGCAATCGCACGGGGAAGCCACGCTGTCTGGGGTCTCTGCCCCTTCCCACCGGGGGTGGTTCCGTTCCCCAAGTGGGACTGTCCCGGCACGATTTGCCATATCCCGCCGACGCTATCACCTCGTCCGGCTTGCAACGCTTCAACACATCGTGCCACGTAATCCTTTGCCGGGACAGCGTGGGCATCCAGACGCACGATGAATTGTCCACACGTGGTTTCCAGGGCGCGATTCAACGCGCTGGGAATATGGCGTTTTGGATTATCAACAATTTTGATGGCTAATCCGGGATTTGTTTTTTGGAACTGGGCGATTTCTTCGCGAGTCCGGTCAGTAGACATGCCATCGGCAATAATGACTTCCATCTCCTGCTGGGGGTAGGTTTGGTAGGCAATAGCGTCCAACAACAGGCGGATGGTTTTCTGTTCATTGTAACACGGTACGATGATCGAGACAGAAGGCATGGGGCTGTAATCAACAGACGCAGAAAGCGGTAAAAAGTAGATGGGGATGAGCGCACAGTAATCAGTGAGTGATTCTGGTAATTTAGTACCCATCACTTCATTACTTTTCCCTCGCCACTGCAACCACTTCAATCTCTACTGAGGCATTTTTGGGCAAAGCGGCGACTTGAACAGTCGAGCGAGCGGGAAAATTCTCGGTAAAATATGTTGCATAAATCCCATTCATGATGGCAAAATCACCCATGTCCGCTAAAAATACGGTGGTTTTGACAACGTTTTCCAGCGATGATCCGGCGGCTTCGAGAACGTTTGCCAGATTTTCAAATACCTGGCGGGTTTCGGCTTCGATACCGCCAGGGACGATATTTCCAGTAGCTGGGTCAATGCCTACCTGGCCGGCTGTAAAAACAAGATTGTTCACACGGTAGGCAACGGAATACGGGCCAATTGCTTTGGGTGCTTTGTCGGTTGTGATGACTTCTTTAGTTAAAGGCATAATACTCCTCGAGCTTTTTTGTTACTGCTCAGCCAGGAAGGGGATTAGTCCGAAAAAAAGGTGTGCGTGGGGGTGTACACCCCCACGCACACCTTTTTTTCGGAAAACTTTCTTAGCCTGAGCAATTACGTTTTTTTTTGCATTGTACGTCAAGTTGGGTTGCTGGTCAAAGCGCAGTGGATATTTTATGAAGAGTGTTATACTTTTCCAACCACAATACCCATCTGCAAGCAAAGGAAAAACATATGAATCGCAAGATTTCCTGCATTATGGTCGTTTATTTTTTGGTTATGCCGCTTCTCGTTGCTTGCCAGCCAGGCCAGCAGATTGAGCAGGCTAAACCCACTGCTGCTTTTCCTGCTGGGATTGCGACCGCCTGGTTTACGTTACAGTTGCAATTGGTGAAGGAAACCCCTGGATTTTCGCCTC
The DNA here is from genome assembly GCA_035293165.1 of Anaerolineales bacterium. Classification (GTDB taxonomy): domain Bacteria; phylum Chloroflexota; class Anaerolineae; order Anaerolineales; family JABWBV01; genus JABWBV01. Next base: position 9,598 of record DATDOR010000495.1, read on the forward strand.
CGGTTGCCTCGCGTGCATTTGGTTATTCAGGTGTCGCACTGTACGAAGCGGTAGTCCATGGGATGCCTGAATATCAATCTCTGGTCGGACAACTGAATGAACTTTCTGCACTTCCTCTGCCCGAAGAGGATCTGGTTTACCATTGGGGTGTTGTGGCAAATAGCGCGCTGGGGACGATCACGCGCTCATTATTCCCGACGGTCTCTGCAAAAAATCTGGCCGCCATCAATGCCCTGGAAGCATACTTTGTTTACCGCTATAAAGCGGAAGTAGGGGAAAAAATCATCAGCGACTCGATTCAATATGGTCAAGAACTGGCTCAGGCGATTTACCAGTGGTCTCAAACCGATGGGGGTGATCAGGGGTACGCGACAAACTTTCCCGCGACATTTACGCCACCCGCAGGGCTGGGATTGTGGGCGCCAACCCCTCCGAATTTTCAATCGGCGTTACAGCCCTACTGGGGTGAAAATCGTCCATTTGTATCGCGAACGGGGGAGGAATGTGTCGCACCACCTCCCCCCGAATATTCAGAAGACCCCGATTCTGTTTTCTATGCAGAGGCTAAAGAAGTGTACGATACCGTAAATGACCTGACCCCGGAACAAAATGTTATCGCACTATTTTGGGCCGATGATCCGGGAAAAACCTTTACTCCCCCCGGACATTCGATTGCCATCACTACGCTGGTACTCTCTGAGCAAAACGCTTCACTGGCCCTGGCAGCGGAAGCGTATGCCAAAGTAGGTATGGCGATTGCCGATGCGTTTATTGGTTGTTGGAATACCAAGTACATTTACAATCTGGTGCGACCGATCACATATATTCAACAGGTCATCGATCCAACCTGGAATACTCCTGAAATGACTGACCCCGTCATTACTCCCCCTTTTCCAGAATACACTTCCGGTCATTCTGTTCAATCGGGCGCGATGGCTGCAGTTCTGACCTCTCTATTTGGCGAAAATTTTTCCTTTACCGATAATACCCACACCTATTTGGGTCTATCCGCACGCACCTTTGACTCGTTCTATTCCGCTGCCGACGAGGCAGCTATCTCGCGCCTGTATGGGGGTATTCACTACCGGGCAGCGATTGAGTTAGGGGTAGAACAGGGGAAATGTATTGGAAGTAAAATTCTGGAGGTTCAATTTAGGCAGAGATGAACTTGATTGCTCGTTTCAATAAGAATTAGTCGAATAGTTTCATAGGCAAAAGGACGCCTGCCATGATTCCGATAAAGAGTGCCAGACTTACCGTCTGGCACTGTTCATTTTCCAAGCGCCTCCTCAAAGGAAGGTCCCCAGAGTAATTACGAATATCGGTAGCTACTCAGCCGGGCTGGGGATTAGTCCTTCTCTCAAAGCCTGAGCAGTTACGAATATTTTTAGATTATAATAGTCGAAATCTTTGTTGCT
>DATDOR010000496.1:0-5116 GCA_035293165.1 Anaerolineales bacterium
GGGCAGGTGGCCGCTTTTCAGTGTCTCCCAGGCATATACGTGCCAGGGGTGAAATTGCAGGGCCGAGGTTCCCCAAAACAAAGCTTTCCCTGCCAGTATCACCGGGGCAAAGAGCACAAACGGGGCAATACCGGCAGAGAATGTGGCAATAGTTTCAGAGGAGTGGAGGAAGTTTCGCAAGCGCAATTACCTCGGGGTATACAAGCTAATGGGCATTTCGACGCCGTATTCGTGCAAGTGGCTGAGGAAGCGGGGGATGGTTCCCGTGGCGGTAAAGAAGCCTTGCACCCGGGCATCTTTTTTCCCTGGACGGAGGGATTGCCAAATCCGGCCATGACCTCCAGGCGGGCCAGCGCTCGGTAAAGATTTTGCACAAAAGAGGGCAGGTTGTAGTTTTCGGCCATGAGCAGGGGATTACTTTGACCAGGAAGTTATATAAAAACAGCAATCTCTCCCAAAGGCTTTTTGGTAATATTTGGAACTAGGGCGTCGTCTGCCGGGTAGCCCACGACGAGGAGCAGGAAGGGATGTTCGTTTTTGGAACGTGCCAGGATCTCGTTGAGAAAGGCCATGGGGCTGGGGGTGTGGGTGAGGGTGGCCAACCCTGCGTGGTGCAGGGCGGCGATGAGAAAGCCTGTGGAAATCCCTACTGATTCCATCGCGTAGTAGTTTTTGACTTTGCGCCCATCGGGGAGCAGATCGTAGTTTTTGAAGAAGATGGCGACGAGGTAGGGGGCAGTTTCGAGGAAAGGTTTTTGCCAATCGGTGCCTAATGGTTCGAGCGCGGCAAGCCATTCGGGCGGGGCGCGGTGCTCGTAAAACTCGCGCTCCTCGGTCTCGGCAGCGACACGGATTTTGCGTTTTATTTCCGGGTCCGTGATGACGACGAATTGCCAGGGTTGCAGGTTCGCGCCATTCGGGGCCGTGCCCGCCGCGCGCAGGCAGTTTTCGATGATCTCACGGGGTACGGGCCGGTCAGAAAAGTCGCGCACTGTTCGACGGCGTCGGATGTCAGCGAAAAAATCGGCTGCACGCTGTTGCATTACATCAGGCGGGTATTCCTGGTAAGTTGTGAGTGGAATCATTGGCATCGTCAGTATGAAGTTGAAACGTTCAGGGCGATTTTCGGGAGGATTGTAACATCATTCATGCTCGCATTTGCATTTACTCGATTGTGTTTGACAGGTTGCTATTTCGCGGGTATAGTTGCCCAGTTCAGGGCATCACCGGGATGCGAGGCAACTGCTGACCCTCAACAATCACCCAAATTCCAGGAGAAAATTCTATGACCCTTCCAAAAATATCATCAGTTTCCGTTGTTGAGGAGCTGCGGGCCATCCCCGCTGGTTTTAATGCAAACTACTCTCAACTCAAAGAGCTAATCAAACAAAAAGGGCTGCTCGAAAAACAACCCCGCTTCCTCGCCATGAAGATGATTGTCAATGCTGTCATGCTTGCAATTTCCCTGGTGATATTATTCACTACCGACAATTTCTGGCTTCAGATGCTGAATGCAGTGTTCATGGCCTTTATTTTTGGACAGACTGGCTTCATCGCTCATGACTCCGGCCACCGTCAGGGATTTCACACCCCTCAGATGAATGACATTTTCGGATTGATCCATGGCAATGCACTCATAGGAATGAGCTACGGCTGGTGGATGGACAAACACAACCAACACCACGCCCACCCGAACCAGGTCGACCTCGACCCGGATATTGACATTCCAGTCATCGCTTTCTCAGAAGAACAAGCCCTTTCTAAACGCGGCCTGGTTCGCTTCATCGTCAAGCATCAAAAAATCTTCTTTTTTCCACTGCTGCTCTTTGAAGCCTATAGTTTACGCTTGGGCAGTTTCGGTTTTCTAAAGACCCAAATGTGGAAATACCGCGGTCAGGAAATTCTGCTTATCACCCTGCATTTTGCATGGTATTTTGGTGTGATCTTCACTGCGCTGCCTTTCTGGACTGGCCTCGCGTTCATCTTTCTCCATCAGGCCTTATTTGGCCTGTACATGGCTTCAGTTTTCGCTCCCAATCATAAAGGGATGCTCGTTGTTCCCAGAAACGTTCAATTAGATTTTTTCCGCCTGCAAGTCCTCACGGCTCGAAATGTCAAAGCCCATCCAGTTACCGATTTTTGGTATGGGGGTCTGAACTACCAGATTGAACACCATCTGTTCCCTACCATGGCGCGCAATAAACTTAATGAAGCACAAACGATCGTTCGCGAGTTTTGCGACAAATACAATATCCAGTATTACGAAACTTCAATCCTCAACTCTTACGCCGAAATTCTGGATTACCTACATGTGGTAAGTGCCCCCCTCCGGCAGAGGAAATTGGTTACCGATGCTGTTTAAAAAAACTGCCCCCTATACAACGAATGTCTAAGGGGGCAGTTTTTCTTTTCCGGCTCTTCCGTTTTTAGCGATATGCCGAATTTAGAAGGTGGTGGGAGGTATACACCTCCCACCACCTCTAAATTCGGGTTCCCACCCCGCCAAGTAAAGTGCGTCGCCTCTTGGATTTGTTAGACAACCAGCGCGTTACCACTGTGCTTGCGGGTCCAATCGCGCAACTTGCTGGAGTTCTGAAAGGATGCCAACCAAATGCTGTGAGGGGAGTTCACGATTGAGTGTTCGCATCTTCGCGGTCGGAAGGGTAAGGTTTGCTTCTTCGAGGAATGGGATCACTTGCGCCTGCCAGGCTGTGTACAGCGTATGGGGATCAGCGACCCATCCCGCTTCGACCAGGCCAGCTTCCCCAGGATTCGGATGGAATAGCTGCCCGGTGTAAGGCCAGAGATCATCCAGGGCGTTTTGCATCCGCCGGTTCGATTCTTCTGTTCCCAATCCCAACCGTTTGACCCAGGCGGACGTGTGGCGAAGGTGGTAGATTTCTTCGGGGCGGATTTTGGCTGCGATGTCTGCAAGGGGTCGGTAAGCGCTTTGGACATAGTGGGCCAGCAGGACGTTTTCAAGTACATCAAAAAGATATTGGCGCAAAATGCTAAATGCCCAATCACCATTCGGAAGTGCAACGATTTGGGCGCAGCGAAATTCAAATGGTTCGCGAAAGTAAACGAGTTGATCAGGGTAGGTATCGGGATTTTCTCCAACTAACCGGGCATGGAGTTGGTACCACAAAATCGCGTGCCCGAGTTCGTCGAGAGCCAGGTTGGCAAAGGCGATATCTTCTTCCAAAATAGGCGCATGGCCGCACCATTCGGATTGCCGGTGACCGAGAATGAGTTCATCGTCAGCAAGGGTGAGCAGTTTGCAGGCGAGGAGGGGTTGGAGATCTAAGGACATTGGATATTTTTATTCATCTTCCCAATTCAATTTCTCTTTTGCCAGGTTGATCTCTCGCATGAGGGTGACGGTAGGATAGAAACTGGAGTGGCGATAAGGCTTATCATCCGCCGGGCCGAACAGGGACTTGTTTTCGGTAGGGTGGGTTTGGTGAACTGCCCAAGCGGGAAACACCCACCAGACGATGGCCTTGGGGTTTGAGTAGGAAGCGAGGGCTGCCGCCATTGCGGATTCTGGATTGGCTGCTTCCACTTCTCCCACCTGAACGAGGGTGCCTTTATGGGCGGTTTTTTGGAAGACGTAGTAGGTTTCGGGATTTTCTGAGGTTTCTTCAGAACTTATGGAAAACCCTTGTAAGAGTTCCTCCGCCGTCTTTGCAAAAATGTGCGACTCGCGCACCACCCACAAGTAGACATGGCTATCCCGTCGAGCAAACACATCCCGCGCGTTGAGTAAGGCCATTTCGGGGTCGGGCGCGTGGACCGCTCCAGCATAGAAAGGTGGTTTCCCCTCTTTGGGCTGGTCAAAAACGATGAATTGGGGCCATTGTGTGTCGGGCATCGGTTTCCAGTGTTCAGTTTTCAGTGTTCAGTATTAAGCGAGTGCAAAGCCGATTACCGGACACTGAATATGGATTAAAGATATTTTGCCACATAGGCAGCTAATGCCTCCCGCACCCATTGCCCGTCCTCATGCGCTCTGATCCGGGCGGACATGCGTTCAGCGTTACAAGGGCCGTCTCCTTTGACAACACGCCAGAATTCATCCCAATCTACCGGGCCGTGAATCCATATTTCCTTTTCTTCATCATAAACCATTTCTGGATCAGGGATCGACAGGCTAAGAGCATGCAACTCGGGGACGATTTGGTTGACAAAGGTGTTACGAAGCTGGTCATTCGTTTTCGTCTTGATACCCCAACGCATGAGGACGGCGCTATTTGTCGATTCGGTATCATGCGGGCCAAACATCATCATTGCGGGCCACCACCACCTGTTGATCGCGTCCTGGATCATTTTGCGTTGAAGGGATGTCCCTTGAGAATAATTAATCACCATTTCTTTCCCCTGGTGCATGTGAAATCCTTCCTCCGCACAAATACGAATCATCGCACGAGAATAAGGACCATAAGAGCAGCGTGCGAGCATGGTTTGATTCAAAATGGCCGCGCCATCTACGAGATAGCCAATTGCCGCGTTGTCCGCCCAGTTGAGCGTAGGATAGTTGAATACGCTGGCATATTTGGCTCTGCCGGAGAGTAGAGCTTCGATCATTTCCTCGCGCGTCGCGCCCAATGTTTCCGCAGCATGGTAAAGATATTGTCCATGCCCGGCTTCATCTTGCACTTTTGCCAGCAGAATCAGTTTGCGACGCAGGTTAGGTGCGCGGGTGATCCACGCGCCTTCAGGCAGTTGGCCGACGATTTCACTGTGGGCATGCTGCGAAATCATACGAATCAACTGGCGACGGTATTCGTCCGGCATCCAATCGCCGGGTTCAATCTTTTCGCCACGCGCGATGCGGGCTTCGAAATCGGATAGTTTTTGTTCATTGGATTTTATTTCGCCGATTTCTTCAATAGTTGTGCCGTACATCATAACTCCTGATAGACTATCTTGTTTGCATCACCAATTTTACCTGATGCCATTCAACTAAAAATAACCGATCGAATTCCTGCTCCCCTGTCTTTTCTCCCAATCCTCTTGTGCTATCAGCCCCACTAATGCTACCCCCTGTTCCATCCCCACCATCCACCCGGCCAGCGCGCCCAAAACAAGCATCACCGGCAGGTCTGCCAGAGTC
>DATDOR010000497.1:0-7871 GCA_035293165.1 Anaerolineales bacterium
GATTGCCGATACCCACATTCCCGACCGGGTAGAAACTCTGCACCGGGACATCGTCTTTGGGCATACCCATATGCCGATGATTCGCTGGGTGCACGACAAACTCATCATCAACCCCGGCTCTGCAAGCTGTCCGATAGAGGAACATCAAGCATAGGACTGCTGCGAATTGAAGCGGAGGAAGTAGCGGGAGAGTTGGTGTGGCTGCGAAATGAAAAGTGACTGTCACCTTTAAGGTGACAGTCACTTGGAGATGGCTGAATTTTTGTGCTACTTTGTCACATACCACGCAGCGACGTAGCCTTCCACCCCTTCCACGTCTTTTACTTTCAACCATTGGCCTTCCTTGCCCAGTTTGCCTTCCCAGTTTTGTTCGAGAACGAGCAGGTCAGCCTGGAGGGGCAGGCGTTTGAGCAGCGTGTTGTCGGCGACAACCGGTTGTGAACGCAGCGCGAGTTGATCCTCTACGGCATAGACGACGTTTTCACGTCCGGTTGCAGCAGGGCGGTCAGTCGTTTTGACGCCAATGGCCTGGGCCTTGGTATCGGTGATGTACCATGCAGCCACATACCCTTCCCCGCCACCGACTTCCTTCACCTTGAGCCACTGCCCTTCGACGCCGATCTTTTTCGCGCCTTGCGCGGCCGGTTCGAGAACTTGTAGTTGGGAAGCGAATGGCAGGCGTTTGATCAACGTTGCGTCGGAGATCGTTGGCTGTGAGCGAAACGCGACCCCTTCCTGCGTCGGTGTGACAACCAGCGCCCCGGTGGGAAACGGTGTGCCGCTGGTCTGAGTGGGAGGCGCGGACAGTTCGCCCGCTTTGCCTTTTTCCGTCGCCACATACCAAGCCGCTACATATCCCTGTTGGCCGGAGGGGGCCTGAACGCGAAGCCATTGGTTGTATTCACCAACTTTCTTCTGCGCGGCGGCTTTATCTTCCAACACCATTACTTTGTCATCTTCTTTAAGCCGCTCGTACAGATAGCCGCCCACACTGGGGTCCGCCCGCACAGCCAGGTCAGCGGCTGCAAATACGGTGAGCGCATCCTTGGGGACGGGAACTTTTTCCTTCTTGGGGGGCGAGGCGGGTGCGCCGCCAGAACCCTTTGTCCCGGTCATCAAAATTACGCCCGTGATGGCTTTGGAAAGTTCTTTGCCTTGATATTTGTATCGGTCGAGCATTTTGAGTTTTTTGCCGGGGGCATCGCCGCCATACATGTACGGGTCGAGGATCAGATAATCATCGCCTTCGCGTTGATAGGCCACCACCCAGTGGCTTTGCGCGCCCGGCGCGGAAGACCAATCTACCTGGATGACTGCCGGATTTCCAGCCGCAAGATGCTGGTCAATGCGGCTGATGGGGGCGGGGACTTTTTCACAGTCCATATAATCCTGAAAAACTACGCCCGGAAAGACCGAGGGAACAACGGCTGGAATAACCATGGCGCCCTGGAAACCACCTGCATTCTTCATTTTCTTGTTGAAGGTGCTGGGCGTTTCTTTGTAGCCATAGCCATTCGTGACCATGCACAGGCTGGTCATTAGACAGCCCCATTCCTTGATGGTTTGGGGTCCATGACCCAGTTTTTCGCTGGCCCATTTCGGGTCGTTCTGCCAGAATAAGTCAGATTGGAAAGCCATAGGGGATACCTCCTTGGGGTAAACGAAAATAGGTTTCTTGTCAGACTTCCGAAGTTTGGGCCCGCTTGTTTTGAACACTTGGTTTTCTAAACTTCGGAAGTCTTGTTGAGGACAGCATAATTTTAGCATACATGACCAAAGCCTTGCAAAAGAATTATCAATTTGCTTGACATGCCCTTTCGCAGAACCTAAAATGTGCGCATCTCTTTCCTATGGATAATCAAGGATCCAATTATGACGATGAATGCTTCCGATCACGCACCTGAAGGCCAATCCGATGTTCTCCGCTCTGCCTGGAAACGGCATACGGAATTGGATTTGCAATCCTTGAAGTTATCAAAACAAAGCACACAACTACGGAAATGGATTGCCATTCTTGGCGTGGTGGCCACCTTCCTTGCAATTGTGACAAACGAATATAGCGACAATGTGCAACCCTGGTCTGCTCAAATCATGCGTATTGCCTTGATTTCCGTGCCCATCATCATTTCTGTTCTGGCTGCCTACACCAATAAATTCTTTGGTGGAGCCAACTGGCTGGTGATGCGCGCAGGCGCCGAAGAAATCAAGAAGGAAATTTATCTGTACCGGACAGTGCTGCGTAATCATTCTGAGCGAGACAGGTGGCTCAGTCGTCGTCTCACGACGATTCAACGGCGCACCTATAAAAGTATGGGTGGCGAGTTGATTATCGACCCTTATGAGGGCAAACTTCCCATGTACTTCAACCCGGATGACCCGAACAGCGACCCTGGTTTCAACGACTTGACCGGGGATGAATACATGCGTTACCGGGTGATTGACCAACGCGACTGGCACCGGCGAAGGATCGTTAAACTTAAAAGGGAACGGATTCGCATCCAAATGATTATCTTGGTAATGGGTGGAATTGGAGCTTTTCTTGCAGCTATTCCCCTTGAATGGACTCCAGGCTGGGGATTAGCTGGCTGGGTTGCATTTACGGCAGCTATTGCCTCTGCTTTCACTGGCTGGGAACAATTACGTGGACTGGATAAAACAATCACCATTTACAGCCGGGTGATCTTGGAACTGACCATCATCCGCGATGAGTGGGAAGCCATTTCTCCCCACCAGCGCACGGAAACAGACTTTGTCAACATGGTGCGTGAAGCCGAAAATGTCATGTGGGCGCAGAACATGCAATACATCAGCACCATGCAGGAAGCCGTCACCGCCGGGCAAGGTGACGAAGCCGAACTGGTCGAAAATATGCTCAAAGAAGGCGACGCGATGACCGCCGAGCTGCAATCTAAACTACTCGAAGAAGCCAAAGGAGTCTTGAGTGAAGCCTCCGAGGAACTGGGCAAGGTTGTTAAAGACTCCGCAGACATGGTAAAGGGGATGGTCAGTACCGTAACCGGCACGGCCTCCGACCTCCAACAAAAAGTTCAAGATACCGTTGAAAGTGAGGTCGAAGCCTTTGAAGATATGGCGGACAGTAGTCTGGAACGTGTCACCACTGAAGCCGCTGCCGTCCGCACCACTGTCACTCAGGCAATAGATATCGCAATGGATGAAGCGGCTGCCACTCGCGACCAAGTAGAAACGACCACACAAGCCGCTGCTGCTGGAGCCGCCGCCTTCCGTGAAGCCGCCAAATCCACTGTGGACACTGCCCTCGCAGAAGCCGCCACCACCCGCTCCGCTGTCCAGGCGACAACGGAAGCAGTCGCTGCCCAGGCCGGAGCGATTCGCGACACCGTGCAAGACACCGTTACCGAACAGGCTACTGCCACTCAAGAAGTGCTCGAAGCCACGATGCAAGACATCGAGGATGAAGTAGTTGCGCTCCGCGAAACTGTTGAATATGCTACAGATGCGCTATCCAATGAAGCCGCCGTAGGAAGAGAGACGATAGAAACAAACGTCGAAGTGGTCGTTTCTGAGTCTGAGAAGCTTCGTAAAAACGGGATGGATACAGTTCTTGACGAAGTGGATGAAATCCGCGAGGTAATGGATGAAAGAATTGCCAGTAAATTGAAAGAACTTAATAAGGGAGGTGAAACAAAAATCAGCGAAAAACTGGATGCAATGCTGGATGAAGCGGCCGAGGTCATTGATCATGTATCCGACGAGATGCGCGATAAGATGGCGGAGGAAGTCGCAGAAGAAATTGTCCATATCGCAACGGGCAGGAAAAAAAATAAACGAAAAGGCTCAGGCTAATGCGGTAAGAAATCCCTCTGATGAGTACAGAACCCCCCAATCAATTCGGGGGGTTCTGTTGATTTTCAACAAGGCTAAGAGACGTCTCTACTTTGTCATTGGGCATCGGCCAGATTTCCCCTTTTATGCCCCGTGCCAGATGGAAATCCCCGGAACGAACCGTTACAACACCCTCCAGCGTATGCACTCGGACCAATTGTTCTGGGTCTTTCGTGAAATCACGCAAAGGGTAAAGATGCACCTCCGCACGTTTAATATAATATCCCGGACGGATTTCCGTATAAGTGGACTCGAAAATGTCTTGCTGGATCGGCCAACGGTTATCCGGGCTATCAATTTCATTGACAATATAATCCCCTTTTTCGGCAACCAATTCCGCACCCCAGGGGGTACGGATAATCATGGTCTGTGGTTCTCCAGCATTGGGCAAAAACTGAACAGCCTGTCTTTCCTGTTTATACCGATAAGCTTTGAAGTCAAGTTGTTGAAGAAAATTGTCTTGCGCTCGGATATCAATAGGTTGACTCATAACGTGGGTCCGATCCGTTTTAAGATTTACTGGGAAATATTGTTGTCGTCAACAAAAGCTTGAACAGAGTGCTTTCTTAGCCTCAGCAGTCACATTGAAAAATATCGGAATTAACTTGGAGGCGCTTCGAGAAACGGATTAATGCCTGACTCCAGAGCCTGTATCCATTCCTCGCGTTCGCGTGTAAGGATTTCCCGATCTTCGTCATTCAAATTCTCACTTTCTAGCCAAATCATCGCTTTATCAAGGTCTTCAATAGCTCCCTCAAAATCGGCCAACCAGGTACGAGCGATTGCACGGGCTTCGTACAGGAGACGATTTTCGGGGTCATTTGCAAGCGCTTCATCACAGAGAAAGAGGGCACGTTCGGCTCCAGTTTCATTTGCACCTGCATAACATAGATTTACGAGAAAATCTTTATACGATGGATGGTTTTCGACCTCATCGAAAGTAAGTACTTGCAAGTATTTTTGATAGGCCTCTTCAAAAACGCCTTCTTGGGCGAGTGTGATTCCATCCGTGAGAATTGCCTCAATGGTTAAACCCCGAATTTCTGCCGCGATGTCGAATTCTGTTGAAGGATCCAATGCTTGAATATGCCGCATCATAGCCACAGCACCTGTAAAGTCGCCTTTTGCGCCTAATCTCCCCACTTCGGATTTCAAAGCGCTTATCGCCCGCGGATCGGGAGGTAAATTCTTACACGATAGTTGGTAAACGTCGCTTTCAAAGAATTGCGACCACTCCTGTTGTGTGAGATTCCGTGTGACGCGATGACATGCCTTGTCAATCAATTCTTCTGGAATGAGCAGGCTGATCAGTACCGTTCTGTCATTGCTGGCCGTGGCCATCTGAGTCCCATTCGCTCCAAAAACGACATCGTTGATATCCCCCAAATGGATCACGCGGGAAACCTCTTGAAGCGATATACTCTCTCCGAGAGAGACAATTTCCCAAACACGCGCTGCGTTATCATCCCCGTTCGCTGCCAGTTTGCTGCCATCTGAGCTAATCTCGATGGCCCTAATTTGGGTGTCTACAAAAAACCGGTCAATGAGTTCCCCCGACGTATCATCCCAGAACCGGACCACATTATCCTGGCTTACCGTAACCAACCAGTTTGATTCAGAAACAAAATTGACTGACGTAACTCCCGCCGGATGTTCGAGTCGTCGGAATTCCGTGTCTGATGCAATATCCCAAATCCGGGCCGTCTTATCCAGGCTGGCTGCAGCCATTTGCGTCCCATCTGCTTTTAGACTCACCTCACCGACAGCTCCGCCATGGTTGAATATGTGCAATTGTTCACCGGTTTCAATCAACCAGATCCGGGCAGTACCATCCGCGCTTCCCGTGGCTAACCAAAGTCCATCCCGGCTAAAATCCACGTCTAGCATATCACCCCCATGTTCAAAATGGATCACCTCATCGCCAGTGGTTGCATCCCAAATCCGAGCAAAACCATCTGCACTGCCTGTTGCAATAAATTCCCCATCTCTGCTGAAATCCACATCAATGATGGCACTTTCCATTGGGATCATAAGTTTTACAGAAGCTGTAGCCACCTCCCATATTCTAATCATGCGATCCCCGCCTGCAGTTGCCAGCAAAGATTCATCGGGGTTGAAATCTAAATCAATCACCGGAGCAGGGTGTTTTAAACTCACGAGTGCCTGACCAACGGCCTCGGGACTCCACACACGTAGGCTAGAATCTCGACTTCCCGTTGTGAGCAGAAGCCCATTTGGTGTAAAAGCCAAAGTCGTCACAGGCCCATCGTGTTCCATCCGCGCGATTTCTCTCCCCGTTAATGGGTCCCACACCCGGGCGGTATTATCCGAACTTCCGGTGGCGATCCATTGTCCGTTTGCACTAAACGCGACCGATAACACTTGCCGGTCGTGCCGTAATTGTGTCAATGACCGTCCGGTAAGTGGCTCCCAAACACGCGCCGTTTGATCCAGACTGGCGGTCACAAGCCATCGCCCATCCTTACTGACATCCATCGCGACGACATCTTGTTCGTGAGATAATTGAGCATACTGTCCCCCGTTCCGAGGATTCCAAATTGTGACCGTTCCTCCTTTGCTCGCGGTGGCTAACCAAAGGGCATCGGGGCTAAAAACAACCGATTGCACTTCGGTATCGTGATAAAGGGTTATGATCTCCTCGCCGGTTGTGGGAACCCAAAGAATAGCTGCTCTATCTGTCCCCACACTGACTGCCCATGATCCTCCAGGGCTGAAATCTACATCTGTGACGACTCCTGTATGGTAGACCCTGGCAACCAGCCTCCCGGACCGTAAATTCCATGTCCGGGCAAACTGATCATCCCCACCGGAGGCAAGCCAGTAGCCATTCGGACTGATCGCAATAGCCCGTACCGGTCCATCATGTTGCAAGCGAAACAATTCCTCTCCTGTGGCCGGATCCCAAACTCGGACAGTATTGTCATCGCCTGCGGTGGCAAGTTTCGTCCCGTCTGGGGTGAAGACCATATCGGTGATGGTCGCATCATGTGACATTTGTGCAACGACATTTCCGTAAACAGAGTCCCAAATTTCGATATGCCCTCCCAGTTCCGCAATTGCAAGCCAAGCCCCGTCTGAACTATAAACTTCTTTGGCGATGGGTGCTTCAAATTCTTTTTGGTAAAGCAAACTAGGTAATATATCCAACCCTACGCGCAAAGCCAAGTCGGCTTGAAAATTGCGAGATTTTTGCATCGAAGCAATCGCCAACAGAATACTGCGCGTCAACAAATTCCCCCTGGATATATCACCTTCCGCTTGAGAAGCCAGCCGTTGTGCGTCGGCAATTTCGCGCTGCTCGCTTGCAATCGAACGCTGCTCGTCAGCCACCTCCTTCTGGGCAATGGCGGTTGCTTCCGCCGCACTGGCTGCCGTAGCTTCCCGTAAAGCGATAGATTGCTGATTGATCGCTTCTGTGCTGGCCGCTTCCGCAGTCACGCGTTGTACATGAGCGAAGGCTTCATTGTCCTTTGCTTCGTCTCTGGCAATTTCAGCTTCGGCCTCTGCTGTCACCGCAAGCTTTCGGTTATTTTCTGCCTGAACATACGAAAAAGCCGCAACGACAGCCAATACCAACGATACGACGAGGGCAGCAATGACTCCTGTCAGAAATTGTCTCTGGCGGCGGGTTGCATCTTTCCGGCTGGCTTGTATGAATTCCCCCTGTAATTCCGACGGAGCAGGTTGCTTTCCACCTGCATGAGCCAGCCAGCTTTCGGCGTTTTCCAGTTCCTCCCCCCGCAGAGTCAGGCTACTGCTGCGCTTTTTCCGCTCCCACTCCAACGCGAGATTTTGCATACGGGTGTGTGTTTTGACATGCTCAACATCCGTACTCAACGTTGCGACAAGGTTTGGAAGCAATTGGTTGAATTCTTCATCTGTCCGCATGAATGTGAAGTTAATTGCTTGTAATTCCACCCGTACCTGGCCGACAGTCTCCTTTTCCTCCCGGTATACCACCGGGACCAGACGTTTATTGTTGTCAA
>DATDOR010000498.1:0-4301 GCA_035293165.1 Anaerolineales bacterium
GTTACGAACTCAATGGCCTATTTGGCGGGTTGTTGGCCGATTTGGGTTTCCGCGTGGAGATGCTTTCCGCACGGGTAGCGCGCCCGGATGGGAGTTTCGGCCCTGATTTCGACTATATACACAAAGGTGTCCGCGAAGAAACTGTATTCGTCAACGAAAGTGTGAACAACGAGATTCCCGAAAAAAAGGTGTGTTTGGGGGTGTACACCCCCAAACACACCTTTTTTTCGGGTGTTCATACTACTGTTGACCAAAACAGTGTCCGCGAAGAAACCCTATTAATTGGAACGGATCAGGTGCAGGAAGCCATGGAAAAACATTTTGACATCATTTGGAAACCAAAAGGATAACATGTCACGTCTCCCTCTTCGCAAAATCTTCGCCACCTGGTGGCCGCTTGCCGCAAGCTGGCTTTTCATGGGCGCCGAACTTCCCATGATTAGTGCCGTGATGGCACGGCTGGCTGATCCCAAAATCCACCTCGCTGCGTATGGCGGCATAGTTTTCCCCCTCGCGCTGATCATCGAAGCCCCGATTATCATGTTGCTTGCCGCCTCCACCGCCCTGAGTAAAGACACGGCGTCCTACAAAAAAATCTATAGATTCATGATGTGGGCGGGCGGCTTGCTGACGGCGATGCACTTTCTCATCGCCTACACCCCGCTCTACTACCTGGTCGTCGTCCGGCTGATGGGCGTCCCGGAAGAAATCGTCGAACCCGCCCGGCTGGGATTGATGATCATGATCCCCTGGACGTGGACCATCGCGTACCGCCGCTACCATCAAGGGGTGTTGATTCGCTTTGGATACGCCCGTGCGGTTGGAGTGGGCACGGCGATCCGTTTGGTCTCCAATGCGTCTATGTTGATATTTCTGCTGATGCTAGACCGGCTGTTGGACAGCCTGACAATTCCCGGCATCGTCGTGGGCACGAGCGGGATCGCCGCCGGAGTCATCGCAGAAGCCATTTACGCGGGCCTGCGGGTACGCCCTGTTTTACGCGGGGAGTTGCAACAGGCGCCCGGCGTTGAACCCGCTCTGACGTGGCGAACTTTCTCCGCTTTTTACGTCCCATTGGTACTCACTTCGCTGATCAATATGATCGCCCAACCTGCAGGACCTGCTGCCATCAGCCGAATGCCGTTTGCGTTGGAGTCGCTCGCTGCTCTGCCTGTGGTGAGTGGACTGACCTTCATGTTCCGTAGTTTGGGCTTTGCCTATAACGAAGTAGTGGTTGCCCTGTTGGAGCAACGCGGCTCGACAGCCAGCCTTCGGAAGTTCGCAACGATCCTTGCCGGAGCAACGACGACAGGGATCGTTCTCGTGGCCGCGACCCCACTTTCCAAATTCTGGTTTGTACAAGTCTCAGGTCTTGATCCAGAATTGGCTACTCTGGCGCGGGGTGGATTGTGGGCGGCGGCACTCTGGCCGGGACTCAGTGTCCTGCAGAACTGGTTCCAGGGGGTGTTGGTCAATGAACGGAAAACGTACCATGTGACAGTTTCGGTGGTTATTCTTGTTATCTTCACGGTAGGGACCCTAATTGTGGGCACAACCGTTGGCAAATTCACAGGATTGTATGTGGGGATGATCGCCTTTGTTTCCGGGCAGGCGGCGCAAGTTGTCTGGCTCTGGTGGGCTTCCAGGCCTGTGCTGGCAAAAACCAGCGCGCGGGATCAGATGGTAGAGGAGATGGGTACTCTTGTCGCCGCCGCTGATTAAAATGCCCGAATCGTTACGATTTCAAACCAACAGCACGCTTGTTATCTTTGCATTTGATGGAGACACCCTGGTCGGAACAGCCCGTGCGATAACTGACCTGGAATACCACGCCGGCATATACGATGTCGCCGTCCTACCCGAATATCAGGGAAGGGGCGTTGGTCGCCAGATGATGGAGTGGTTACTAAACCGTTTGAAAGTCTGGCGCGTCAAACTGGTCTGCGAACCTGAATGGACTTTGTATCAGGTTCTGGTTCCAAGCGTCCGCCTCGGACTGTGCCGCCAAGCACCAACCCCGAACCGATTAAGACAAGATTTTTGATAATATATTGGCCTTCTAAGCTTAATCCATATGGAAAATGGGTCCATACGACATCTGGTAAGATGAGGAGAGGGAGAAATGTTCCAGGCATTTGCAAAAACAAGAGCAAAAGGGTTATGCGCATAAAAAGCCCAAAAATCAAGCCGATACCAATGGCCATCTCCCAAATGGCCAACACCAGGTAGAATGTATCAGGGTTTACAAAGTAGATGGTGTTTTTAACCAGCGCTTCTGCCGGACTTAACCCAGGAACCAGTTTGAGTGCGCCGAACCAAAGAAAAATCACACCCAACGCAATACGCAAGATTATCACTCCATAGCGTGCCATCCAATTGGTGATGATTCCGTCGAGTACATCAAACCTGTTGTGCAATATGTTTGTTTTCATACCGGTTATTCTACTCTAATTCAATTAATCAGCCATGAGTTCAGTTTTTCACGGGAATTGGCAGGACATACAATATTTGACAATACCCGCGTTTGCCAAATATTTCAGGTTCTTTAGGAATCGGCGGGAAGGCAACCACGGCAAATCCCAAAGAGCCATATTTTAATTTGGAGGGCGATCCATTTCTTGTATTGTTGGAATTAGCAGAAAAATGAATTAAAACCGTGAATTATCAGTGCATAGGGTGTTGCTCAACCCGGTTCCGACCCAATTCTTTGGCTTTGTAAAGCGCCTGGTCAGCCTGGTAAATAAGGTGCTTGAGTAACTCATCAGAAGAATATCCTGTATTCATTTCAAGACTACTCACCCCCATACTAACCGTCACACTCGCCGTGCCGTTTTCGCTTTCAACCTCTATTTTTTCAATCTGATCGCGAATTCGTTCGGCAATGACAAACGCATCAGACAACTCGGTTTCGGGTAGCAGGATTAAAAACTCCTCCCCTCCATATCGCCCAATTAGATCAAATTTACGCAGATTCTCCATACACGCGGCGATCACTTCTTGTAAAACCAGATCGCCAGCCTGATGTCCATAGCTATCATTGGTCTTCTTAAAATGGTCAATGTCTAGCATGATGCCGCACATCGCATGTCCGTAACGATAAGCGCGTTCGATTTCTTGGATGGCAATATCCAAGATGTAGCGTCGAGTGAACGCTCCGGTGAGTGAGTCCAGGATGGCCATTTGACGAATCTCTTCAAACAGCCGTGCATTTTCAAGCACAATCGCTACTTGACCCGCAAATGCAGCTAAACGCTCAACATGTTCTTGACGGAAAAAATTGGGTTCTTGTTTTTCCAGAGAAAATATTGCTATCACCCGTCTGTTGATATGAATCGGAACACCTGCCCAGGAGCGATAGTAATCTGCATTTTTGTGTCTGATCCAATCCGGGTCTGCTGCTGTATCGGGGATGATCACTGGGCGACTGGTTTCAACAACTTTACGCAAATTTGGCGTGTTTGCAATTTCAAATTCCATTCCCAAAACTATTTCATCCAATTCCTTTCCAAAACGATTATATCCGCGCGTAAATAATACTTTGGTTCGTCCCTCTTCAATCACAAAAACATTTCCAGCATCGTAAGGTACGACGCGTTGGATTAATTCCAACATACGCGTCAGGAGCTCCTTAACATTCAGGTTTGTACTCAATAAAGTGCTGATCTCCACTAATGCACGAGCGAGTTGGTGTTTTTCTCGTTCTGATTCGAATAATTTCACTTTAGCAATCGCAAGAGCAATTTGTGCAGCGGCTTGCTCACCACGCTCAATTTCGTCCCGAGTAAAAGCATGTGAGTTTTCATAGGAAATTAGGGCCGCCCCTAGTTTCTGGAGATTGGCAATTAATGGTAGCCCGAGCATGGAGCGGGTAGGAAATTGAGTAGCGATTCGCGCACTGGTATAGGGGGAATTGAACACATCTTCAACGGCAATGGCGCGCCCGGTTCGTAAAACAGCTTCTGTTAGGGTTGGTTCACCTTCCGCTGGGCGGGCAATTGTCCGATAGGTATTCCGCATTGGACCGTAAGCAGCCATAGGAACGACTTGCTGGTTCACAACATCCCACAAAACGATATAGCATCCATCTGCATCAAGAAGTTCCCCCAACCGATCTGCCAATCCCTGGCATAATGTTTCCAAGTCATTGGTTTTTAATGCACTCAAAGTAATTTCGTTGAGTAATAATGAATGTCGTGCTCGCTGGCGCAAATGCCTCTCGGCCCGTTTTTGCTTGGTGCGATCCATTAATGTGACAATATATTTATCTTCAAGGGGTACTAAAGAAAAACGCACATCGCGAA
>DATDOR010000499.1:0-2727 GCA_035293165.1 Anaerolineales bacterium
CCAGTGGTCGGCCCAGTATCTGTTCCGGGGATAAATATGCCGCTTGCAAAAACACGGCCGGATTTACTTGAAAATTGTGTCCTTCCTCTAACCGTGCAAGCCCAAAACCACCCAGTTGTACTCCGGTCTCCGTAAGAAATATATCCTCCGGTTTCAAATGTCCGTGGATCACACCATGTTGGTGGGCATATTCCAGGGCTTTTAGCAAGGCCATCACCAGGGTTTCAACCGCTTCCCTTTGTAATGGTTCCCTATGGGTCAGATATTCCGCCAGAGTAGTTCCCGTCACCCAGTTCTCAACCAGGTAGTACCGTTCCCCGACATGTCCCCAATCCAATACCTCCACAATGGCCGGGTATTTTAGTTTCAACACTCGCTCCATCTGGTCTCCCAGTCTTTCAATTGTAGTTGAACTAAACGCTGGCGATAGCAACTTCAGTGCCACCAACCGATCGGTTTTTTGGTCCCTTGCTTTGAGTATAGTTCCTAACCGCCCTTGTTCTAGTTTCTCTAATATAAGGTAGCGTTCACTCACTATCTGCCCAGGCAATTCCAACGCTCGCCGGGCTTCTACTGCCTGCACAGCATCTGTTACTGTCGGGTAAATGGCGAAATAATCTCTATATCCCCCCAGCCGGATAGTCTCCTGCACCTTCGGAGACGGGCTAGCCAATACAATCGGCTCTGTCCGGCGATCCCAACTCAATTTCACAAGGGCTTTAAGGCCAGCTGGTGTCAACTGTTCTACTTCCGACAAATCAATGACTGAACCAGCAGGCGCCTCACCTGTTTTCACTTTTGCCAGATGGCTGCGTAAAATTTCGACTCCACCCTGATCGAATGTTGCACTTGCGGTGAGAATTGTCGTTTTACCATCCACCGAAGTTGCAATATCCACTTTTCCTATTGGAGCTAAATCCAGTTCAAGCCCTTCATAAGCCAACATCACTTCACAAGATGACTGGGCGGAATTCTGAGCCTCAAATTTTTCAGCCATTTGTAAGGTTTCAAGCAACTTTTGATCGGTGTAATTGGGGTCGTGGTGGGTAAGAAGCAGACGTTTGGCCCGCGCCTGCTGGGCCATATATACGCCAATCATCGCCGAACTATGTCCAAAATCCACCTTGCTCTCCCAAGAATCCCTTAAACCGTATTGGGCATCAAATAACACGGCATCTGCATCCTGGAAAAATGCTATCCGATCACGCGTCTCCTCTCCCTCTAGGTCTTTGTACTCCGCATCACTGGCAAACACAAACGCGCTGTGTTGATCCTGAAAGCGGTAAGCGTAAGCTCTTCCCGGATGGTTGTTGAGACTGGAGGTCACGTGTACCCGGCCGATGTCAAAAGATTCTCCAACCTCATGCCGGATAAAGGTCATGGTCGCATTATGGTGCGGGATTCCAGGCTCGGGTTGCAATGTCACCGGAAAGTACTGAAAGCGCTGCTGTTCTCGCAAGGCAGTTTCAAAATCGTGGATGCTATGGAAGAAAAAACGATTGCCAGGAATAAACGCAGGGATAAACATGGGGAAGCCCTGAATATGATCCCAATGTGGGTGGCTGAAAACAAAATGCAACACTCCCTGGCCCTTCCCGCATAGCCCTTTGAGTAAAGCCAGTCCCAAATGGTAGATGCCAGTGCCAGCGTCAATAATGATCGTATTCTCACCCGTCTGGATTTCTACACAAGTGGTATTTCCCCCTACTGTCCCCCGTACCAGGAGCGGTAAGTTTCTGACGTAAGCACGAATAGCTACCTGGTCTCCGGTATTTATCCCTGGCATCCTATAGATTGCCTGGTAGATTTTTTCTTCGATTTCTTGTGAGGTGATTGGAGTGGGAATAGATCCCCGGACACCCCAGATTCGGATTTTCATCTGATGCTCCTGGCTCTTTTCGGAAGCTATCCAAAAAGTGTAAGGCGAAAACGTCAATTGTAGTGAATGGCTATGAACTTGAAACTATCTATTGACTGAAATGATTAAATGATTTTCTCTTTGCTCAATTTTCTGCCAATTGGGTGCAAATGGTTGCAAGATTCCCCTAATTATACTGATTTTTAGGTGTTTAGCAGGTTACGCCTCCCCTACTCATACGCCAGACTCTCCCGCACACTGATCCCTGCCGCGCGGTTCGCCGGGAGCCAGCTCGCCACAAACGACAGCGCCACCACAATCCCCAGCCACAGCCACATCCCGCCGAGCGAGTAGCGATAGTCAAAGGGGAACTGCAAAATCTCGCCCAGTGCGTCCACGAACACCTTCGCTACCAGCATACTCAGGGGGACGGCCTGTGCCCAACTCAGAATACCTAACAACAGCCCCTCACCGATGAAAATCCGCGCCACGTCAAACGACGACGCGCCCACCGCCCGCATCACCCCAATCTCCCGGCTTCGCTCGATCACGTTGATCGAAAGCGTCCCGGACAGGCCAATGCTCCCCACAATCGCCATTAGCACTGCCATCATCTGCAACAGCCCGCCGATCACGTCCCACAGCGCGCTGGCAAGTTCCTTATTCTCCAACTGCCCCATCGCAAAGCCAATCCCCATCCCCTGCCCTTCAAAATAATCCTGCAAAATGTCCTTCACCTGATCCTGGGCCGCACGGGAATCCGTGACTGTGCGGATTTGCGCTACTGTCGCCTGCCCCGCCCGGTGCAAATCGGCGGATAACACCGCCCGGTGGACAAACGCCGAATCCTGCGTCCCCCCCGCCGACAC
>DATDOR010000500.1:0-3206 GCA_035293165.1 Anaerolineales bacterium
AACTTTAGAAAACTCACCAGGAGGTGAATATGGCTGTTGATGTTTCAACGGAGATTGTGATTAGACGTCCACGTGACCAGGTTGCTGCCTACGCTGCGAAGCCGGACAACGCACCGGCGTGGTATGAGAACATTAAGTCCGTAGAATGGAAAACCCCACCCCCTATCCAACTCGGCTCACAGATTGCCTTTGTCGCCGACTTCATGGGGCGGCGTCTGGCCTATACTTACGAGATCGTTGACTTCGCCCCAGGCGAACGCTTTGTGATGCGGACAGCCGAAGGGCCATTCCCGATGGAGACAACCTACACCTGGGAAGACACCCCGGAGGGTGGAACGCGAATGAGACTGCAAAACCGGGGAACCCCCGCCGGATTCTCCAGGCTGGCCGGTCCGTTTATGGCCCTTGCCATGCGTCGCGCGAACCAGAAAGACCTGGCGTGTCTCAAAGAACTGCTCGAACGAGAATCTCACCCCTCCAACCCAACCGGGTAGGCCCGGCTGGAGTGCTTATTGCAAACCAAAACCTTCTGCCTTCCCTCTTTCTCGATTGACCGCATGTAAGAATCGTCGGTGCTAAACATTACCCCTGGCCTCTCCATTGACGAGAGCGAAATTGAAGAGAAATTCATCCGTGCCTCCGGGCCGGGAGGACAGAACGTGAACAAAGTCGCCACTGCGGTTCAACTGCGGTTCGACGTTCAAAACTCTCCCTCCTTACCGGATGCCGTCCGGGAACGCCTGCTTAAGCTGAAGCGCATCTCGGCGGATGGGATTCTGACCATCAAAGCGGGCCGGTTTCGTAACCAAGAGCAAAACCGCGAGGACGCCCGCCAACGGCTGGCGGCGCTGCTCCAAAGGGCGACGAAAACTCCAAAACCCCGCCGCCCGACCAGACCATCGCTGGCCTCGAAAGAGAACCGCCTGGCGCACAAACGCCGCCGGGGGGAGATCAAACGGATGCGGCGTGCTCCGCCGGAGGAGAGCGTGTGAGGAGTTGTGGGCTGCTTGTTTGAGAATATGAACAAAGGTCTTCGATTAGCCGGGGTTCGCATGTTTCGACCATCGCAAGGGATGAACATCCTCGATGTAGGCTGTGGGACAGGTACCCATCTCGAGCTTTACCAGCGTTACCAATGTAAACTTTACGGCATTGATACATCACCAGCTATGCTCGAGATTGCACGGGCGCGATTGGGGGATGCAGCCACCATGCCTTATGAAGACCATCAATTTGATTTGATTGTTTCTATGCTGTCCCTACATGAAATGCCAGCGCCCACACGGTCAGGGGTAGTCACTGAGATGCAGCGAGTGCTAAAAAAAGATGGGTGCGGTCGAAAAACCACTCCTCACTTTGTCCGCACGGATGCCGGGGTGGGACACGGGCGAGTGAGATTGATTACCGGCCGAAGAAGGGTCAGGTTGCCTGAATTTTCCGGAATAATCATCACTTTAATTCGATTGTACGTTGTACAAAAATCATCCGCTTGTTGACCGTGTCGCAGACCGTCACCCTCATCACTTTTGTGATGCGAGACTGGGTTTCTTTACTGTACATCGAGATGCAATTGTCTTGCCCATGTGCATCCGATCCCAGACCAAACCCATTTGTATACCAGTGAAACACACTTGGAATGTAATCTCCGGTTAAATAGGCCGTGTCCTGCCGGTAATATAAATGCGGAGATAATTTAACAACGTCATGGCTGGATACCTGGCTGGAACCCGGATAATTTGCCACCTGCCGGTCAAATAACACCACGTATGCCAACGTCCCCCCAAAAAGAAGCAGCCCCAGGAAACTCAAAACCCCAAGTCCCACGAAAAGATGTTTGGGGTTAATTTTCAGGACCATAACAATATTTTACCAGGACTTTGTAAGTTGCCATCGTCCTTTCGACCAGACAATCTCTGTTGAAGAAGGGACAAGCGAAATTAATTATCGTCCGCCCAAGCTTGCAGAAGGGTAAGTAACAGTTCATCAGGGACAGGTGCGACGCACTTTGGCTACAGAAGAAACAATGCTCAAAACTTAGAAAGCCTTGCGGTGATTTTCGCAAGGCTTTTTGATTTTTCTTGAGGGGTTGATCGACTAAAACCGGGGGTCTCCTGTGGAAATCCAGATTAAGCCGCATGTAGGATGTATAATCGTGGAGAAAGGAGAATCATGCAGAATCAAAGCGATTCATGGTCCAGTGGGTATGCCTATGAAAGATTTATGGGGCGTTGGAGCACGCTCCTTGCGCGAAAATTTCTCGAGTGGCTTGCTATCTCTCCAGGCAGCAGATGGTTGGATGTGGGTTGTGGCACAGGTACATTAACTCAACTTATTCTGAAAACATACCAACCCAAACAAGTTGTTTCGATTGACTCATCGAGTGAATTTATCTCTTATGCAAAAAAATCAATCACCCATCCCCATGTGCGTTT
This sequence comes from Anaerolineales bacterium, assembly GCA_035293165.1. Taxonomy (GTDB): domain Bacteria; phylum Chloroflexota; class Anaerolineae; order Anaerolineales; family JABWBV01; genus JABWBV01. The sequence goes on from DATDOR010000500.1 coordinate 2,433, forward strand.
TCAAGTGGGGCTGGCGCAATCCTTAGAACTGCAACCGAATTCAATGGATGTAATTGTTTCGGGACTTGTGCTCAATTTTGTTCCACAGCCTGAAACTGCAATTGCGGAAATGAAAAGAGTAACAAAACCAGGTGGCACTATCGGTATATTCCTATGGGATTATGCGGGTGGCATGGAAATGTTACGGTATTTTTGGGACGCGGCAATCAAACTCGATGTTAAAGCAAAAGCGTTGGATGAGGGTATCAGGTTTCCGCTCTGTCAAGAAGGAAGGCTTGAAAAGCTGGTCGAAGAAACCCATTTGAAACAGGTAGAATCGATACCAATAGAAGCAATAACAGTATTTCAGGATTTCGATGATTATTGGAAGCCATTTCTGGGAAATGTGGGGCCAGCGCCAGGTTATTGTATGAACTTAAGTTCAAAAGACCGTCATCAGCTTGAGAACAAACTACGGGATACGTTGCCAATGGACGAGGATGGCTCAATTTCTTTGATAGCCAGAGCTTGGGCGGTCAAAGGCATAGCCTAACCCAAGTTATGATGGAAGCATCAACCTTCGCTGACCTTTGGGAAGAATTTATCGAACGAAAAAGGGAGTCTATTGCAATATGCCTATGCCATGTGGATCCACATGGCCCTTCAAAAATTACGCGTGAACAGGCATCCGTTGATGCAGCCATTAAACCAAATCTCTGGCCGACGCACACGCCGCCAACCTTGAGTTGACCCGGCCTTAGACCTGGGCAATGGCCTCACCGCTGCCTCTATTCG
>DATDOR010000501.1:0-7134 GCA_035293165.1 Anaerolineales bacterium
CTGGCGTACCAATCCATCATCGTCAATATGGATGTCGTAAATCAATCCGTAGATTTGGTATCCTCTCCCCAACGGCACACGCACGAGACCACCGAATGAGGGCGCATCCAACTGCGAGACCCGGCATCCGACGACAAAACCGGAAGTCCCGGCCCGGAGCAAACGTCCAATTTCAAGTTCTTGAGTCATGTTTACCTCGATCATCAGGTGACGGTCACTTCAAGCGAACGTTGTTCGCCAGTGACTGTCACCTGGAAGTGCGTTAATACCTTGTCCGCTGTCCGCTCACATCTTTTTGATATTGCTTATTCGAATCCTGCCCAACGGCAACCCCACGCTTTCGCAATTCAATCGCGATCATATTTTCAACCTGCTTCTTCTCATCCATTGAAACCAGGGCAACTTCGTGCGAGCGATGGAGCAGGTACGGGTAGGGGCGGCTGCCGAGTGTCTGGCATTGGTGGATGAGAATGGCGTGCAGGTCGTTGAGCATTTGCGGGGAGTTCGCCACCCAGGCCGGAATTTCCACCCGCGCGAGGTACGATCTATCTTCGGTGGTCTTTCCAACGTTCAGGTAGAAAAAGTGCAGTGCCAGGTCATCGGCATATCGTTTGACAAACCGGGATTGGATGCCAAAGACCGCCGAACGTTCGTGCGTTCCCAGGATGGGTTGGAGCAATTCCACATCCGTAATCGGTCGAAAACCTCGTTCTTTTCCAGCTTTATTCAGTTCGCTGAGGGGCAGATTGGCAATTTCGAGCAGACGGACGAGCAGGTCACTGCCGGGTTTGTCAATGTATCCGGCGGTGGATGCTCCGATGATTTGTAATTGACGAAGCGCGGCCAAATACTCCTTAAAACGCTTTTCGAATTCTTTCGCCTCGGGGTCACTTTCCCGCCCCGGCCAGAGTTCCAGAGGCCCATCGGTCAGGGTGATGATCGGGAGGGGGAGGCCCTCGGCGAGTTCTGCCAGAAGTTCCCGCTCGCGCAGGTCACGCATCAACGCGACCAGTCTTTCGGTTATCCGCCCGTTTTCCGTATACATTTCATCATCGTACAGCAACCGGCTGCGGACGGTGCGGTCAGGCGTTGCAGGTGAGCCGAGCATCATTTGAATCGCCCCTACGTTGACCAGGCAATAATCCACCGAAGCATGCCGGTCGGGGTTGATTTGCGAGCCGTCGGCGGCGAGCAACGTCACGGAGTTGGGGAGAGCGGAGAGGGGGAAGTGTGCGTTCAGGTTTTCGGAGACGGGTAGGGCGCAGCGTAAATTTGGGTTGCGGGAAACGGCGTCCTCCACGCGCTGGCGTAAAGGGTCAAGGCTGTGGGCATACGCTTCGAGTGTTTCGGTGGCTTTTTCCCGGAGTTGGCGCAAACGCCGTTCCCGCGCGCGGGCGTTTTCCCCCATCTCGATCACCTGTTGCCGGACTTGTTGAAAATCTACAGACATACACTTTGCTCTTCTACCTGCTACGGATACGCAACACGCACTACTTAGAACATTTGTTGCTAAAATTGTACAGGCAAACTTAACTGCACACAAGGGATATAATATTGCAAACGCTTATCCAACATTAAGAAAGCGATGGAACTTCCCACAAACTCTCGTCGTTTTAGCTCTGGATCATTCAGTCCACGGATCGGATGATCCACGGATCGGATGATCCACGGATCAGACGATCCACCATTTTCTTTCAAATGCAAGGAGTATCAAAGCCATGCGTAACAAAACCCTTTCTTTCATTCTCATCCTGGCGATTGCCGCGTTAGGCGTTTTTGCGTATACAACCCGCCTCGCGCAGGCTGCCCCGGTTGCCCAGACGACCGGCCAACCCCCACGAACCCTGAGCATCAACGGTCACGGCGAAGTCAACCTGACTCCCGACATTGCCTACATCTATGTCGGTGTCCACACCGAAAATGAGGGCGCCGGTGCAGCGGTTGCAGAAAACAATGACAATGCCCAGGCCGTGATTGATGCCCTCAAAGATGTGGGTATCCAAGCTGAAGATATCAGCACCACGAACTTCAGCCTGTACTACTCACAAAATTATGACTTTGAAGGCAAGCCCACCGATGCCAAGTACGTGGTAGACAATACGGTCTTTATCACCGTCCGCGACCTCGAACAGTTAGGTGACATTCTCGGCACCGCGATTGATGCCGGTGCAAACAGTGTAAACGGCATCTCCTTCGACGTGTCCGACAAAGAAGCTGCCCTGACCGATGCTCGCGAACTCGCTGTCACCGATGCCCGCGCTCAGGCGGAAGAACTGGCCGGGCTGGCCGAAGTCGAACTGGGTGAAATCCAGTCCATTAACATGTATGGCGGCTACCCTGGCCCGATCTACGGCGGCAAGGGCGGCGGTGGGTATGCAGCAGATGCGGCCCTCTCCGTCCCGATTTCTCCCGGACAGTTCGTCGTTAGCGTGGACGTCAGCATCGTCTTCGAAATTCAATAATCAACAAGATTCTCACAAGAAGACTTCCGAAGTTTGGATTTCCGAACTTCGGAAGTCTCTCCACTTCAAAACAGGAGACTCCAAATGAGTAACAAAATTCTCTCCTTTATCCTTTTGTTAGCCGTTGCCGCACTAGGCGTTACTGCGTGTGCGTCCCCGCTTGCCCAGGCCGCCCCCGTTGCACAGGCAACCGAACCAGCAACTGGAAGTGAATTTCCCCGAACCCTGAGCATCAACGGTCACGGCGAAGTCAACCTGACTCCTGACATTGCCTACATCTATGTCGGTGTCCACACGGAAAATGAGGGCGCCGGTGCAGCGGTTGCAGAAAATAACGAACAAGCGCAATCCGTGATTGATGCCCTCAAAGATGCGGGTATCCAGGCTGAAGATATCGGTACCACGAACTTCAGCCTGTACTACTCGCAAAATTATGACTTTGAAGGCAGGCCCACCGATGCCAGGTACGTGGTAGACAATACGGTCTTAATCACCGTCCGTGACCTCGAACAGTTAGGTGACATTCTCGGCACCGCGATTGATGCCGGTGCAAACAGTGTAAACGGCATCTCCTTCGACGTCTCTGACAAAGACGCTGCACTGGTGGATGCCCGCAAACTGGCTGTGGAAGATGCTCGCGCTCAGGCCGAGGAATTAGCTGGCCTGGCTGAAGTCGAACTGGGTGAAATCCAGTCCATTAATATGTATGGCGGCTACCCTACACCCTATTATGGTGGATTTGCACAACGAGCGGTCGAAGAAGCGGCCCTCTCCGTCCCGATTTCCCCTGGACAGTTTGTCATCAGCGTGGATGTCAGTATCGTGTTCGGAATCGAGTAAAACAGCCCTCGAGATCAATATCTCGAACTGATAGAAAAAAAGGCGGCTCTTCCGTTTTTAGCGGGAGATGTGCCGAACTTCGAAGGTGGGGGGTGCCCCCTCCCACCTTCAAAGTTCGAGTTCCCACCTCGTTAATTACAGTAGACCCAGAAAGGCATTATCCTCAACGTGGATAGTGTCTTTTTTTCTATCTTGCATCCCGGTGAAAACTCCTGTACACTGGTAGTGTTTCTTCATCAATCTTTGTTTTAGGAGCCCCTTATGATTTTCCGCAGTCCCTACCCCGAAGTTAATATTCCCGAAGTGCCGCTTACGCCGTTTGTCTTGCGAAAAGCGGCAGAGATGCCTGATAAGCCTGCCCTGATTGACGGGCCGAGCGGGCGGTCGATCACCTACGGCCAACTGGCCGGGGCGGTACGTTTGGTAGCGAGCAGTCTGCTGGCGCGTGGGTTCAAGAAAGGTGATGTTTTCGCCATTTACAGCCCCAACATTCCCGAATACGCGATTGCTTTTCACGCAGTTTCGCTGGTTGGCGGTACGAATACCACTGCCAATCCCCTTTACACCGCCGATGAACTGGCTTTCCAACTAAACGACTCCGGCGCAAAATACCTGTTAACCGTTCCTATGTTTCTGGAAAAAGCGTTGGAAGCGGCGAAAAAGTCGAAAGTGGAAGAAGTGTTCGTCTTTGGCGAGGCGGAAGGAGCGACCCCGTTTGCCGCCCTCATGCGGGGGGATGGGAATGTGCCCGATCCGGGGATCAACTCCCGTGAGGATTTAGTTGTCCTTCCCTACTCGAGCGGGACAACCGGTTTGCCGAAGGGGGTCATGCTTACGCATTACAATCTGGTCGCAAACATTATGCAGACCGAGGGCATTGAAACAATCAATCCGAATGATGTGTTGGTCGGTATTCTGCCGTTTTTCCATATTTACGGGATGCTGGTCATCATGAATGCCAGCTTGTATCACGGGGCGACGATTGTAACCATGCCGCGCTTTGACCTTGAGCAATTCCTTCAACTGATCGAGAAATATAAAATCTCCCGCACTCACCTGGTCCCACCGATTGTGCTGGGTTTGGCGAAACATCCGATTGTAGATAAATATGATGTGTCCTCCCTGAAGGTGATTGTTTCGGGTGCAGCCCCGCTCGGTGCAGACCTGTCAAACGCTTGTGCGAAGAGACTGAATTGCCTTGTTAAACAGGGGTATGGTTTGACCGAAACCAGCCCGGTAACGCATGTCAACCCCGATGATCTGGACAAAGCTACACCAGGGTCGGTAGGTCCGGCGATCCCAAATACCGAAGTGCGTGTGGTAGATACTGTGGAAGGAAAGGATTTAGATTCGAATGAGCATGGCGAAATCTGGATTCGCGGCCCGCAGGTGATGAAAGGGTATCTGAACAATCCCGCGGCCACTGCCATGACCATTGATAATGAAGGCTGGCTGCATACCGGCGATATTGGTTATGCAAACGAAAATGGATATTTCTTTATTGTTGACCGTGTGAAAGAGTTGATCAAGTACAAAGGAATGCAAGTTGCTCCTGCGGAGTTAGAGGCCATACTGCTCACTCACCCGGCAGTGGCGGACGCGGCGGTCATTCCCAGCCCGGACGAGGAGGCCGGAGAAGTCCCGAAGGCGTTTGTCGTCCTCAAAGGAGAAACGACTCCCGAGGCGATTATGGAATTTGTGGCCGGTAAAGTGGCTCCCCACAAAAAAGTTCGGCGATTGGAAATTGTGGATCAGATTCCGAAATCTGCTTCTGGCAAAATTCTTCGCCGGATTCTTGTGGATCAGGAGCGGGTAAAAGTGGAGTGAGCCGGATATTTTTCGAGATTGAATCAAACAGGCCAGGAGCATCTCCTGGCCTGTTTCTCTAAAAGGCTCTTTGGCATTAACCGCCGATTCCTAAAGAGCCTCTCTAAAATCTGTTTGAGGCAATTTCATTTTTGGTATAATTTGACAGTTTTGGCCTGTAACATGCTTTATGTACTCGCAACGCCGGGGTATCCCCGGTGTTTTCTTGTGAGGATTGCCCCCAGGCAGTTGGATTAGCCCGAAAAAAGGTGTGCGTGGGGTGCGCGCACACCTTTTTTCGGAATTTATTTCTAACATTAACCCCTCACCGGGTTTGAAATCATTTTTGCGGGAGGTTTTTCTGTGGAAAAACAAGATCATCTGAGACTCTACCATGAAATGGTACTCATCCGACGCATCGAAGAGCGCGCGGCCGAACTTTACCAGCAAGGCAAAATCGGCGGCTTTTTGCATCTATACATTGGGCAGGAAGCGGTCAGCACCGGTCTGATTGCCGCCCGTCAGCCCCAGGACCGTGTTATCACCGCCTACCGCGACCACGGTGTCGCCATCAACTGCGGCCTGACTGCGGACGAAGTCATGGCCGAACTGCTCGGCAAAGTAGACGGCTGCTCCAAAGGCAAAGGCGGCTCGATGCACATGGCCGATGTCAATAAAAACTTCTGGGGCGGGCACGCCATCGTCGGCGCACACCTTCCCCTCGCGACGGGCTTTGCGCTCGGTGACCACTATGCCAAAAATGACAGCATCACCATCTGCATGTTTGGCGACGGTGCGACGAACATCGGCTTTTTCCATGAGGCGGTGAACCTGTCCAAAGTCTGGAACCTTCCCGTGTTGTGGGTTTGCGAAAATAACCAATATGGGATGGGCACGGCAGTCGAACGGGCTTCCGCTGTCTCCGAGATGGTGCAGAAATTCAGCGGGTATGCCATCCCCGGTGAACGGGTAGACGGTATGGACGTGATGGCGGTTTACGAAGCCTCGAAAAAAGCCCTCGAACACATCCGTTCTGGTAACGGCCCCTACTTCCTCGAAATCATCACCTACCGTTTCCGCGGCCACTCGATGGGCGACCCCGAACGTTACCGTGAAAAAGACGAGATCGAGAAATGGCAGGAAGACGACCCCATCGGTAGGTACCAGAAATATTTGTTGGAAAAAAGCATCGCGACCGAAGCCGAAGTGGCGGAAGTAGAAAAAGACGCGAATGATGAAGTCGAAGCCGCTGTTCAATTTGCCGAAAACAGCCCCGAACCCGCACCGGAAGCGTTGTTTGAACATATTTATGCAGATACATAGGGTGTCAGGTTCCAGGTGTCAAGTATCACGTCCCACCTAACCTGACACCGATTAACCTGACACCTGACACCGGAGAACACCTATGGCAAGACCCATCACCGTCCGGGAAGCAATTTCCCAAGCCCTCATGGAAGAAATGGAACGCGACGAACGCGTTTTTATTATGGGGGAAGAAGTAGGCGTGTGGGGCGGCACTTATGCCGTCACACGCGGATTTTATGACAAATTTGGCCCTGAACGGGTGCGCGACACCCCCATCGCCGAGGCCGCGATCGTTGGCGCGGCTATTGGCGCGGCCATGGTCGGACAGCGGCCGATTGCTGAACTCATGACTATCAACTTCGCCTTTGTCGCGATGGATCACATCGTCAACCAAGCCGCCAAACTGCGCTACATGTTTGGTGGACAGTTCAAAATCCCCATGGTGCTGCGTGCGGTCGGCGGCGGTGGACGGCAGCTTGGCGCGACCCATTCGCAGACTCCCGACGCGATCTTTGCCCACTTCCCCGGCCTGAAAGTTGTCGCTCCCGGCACCCCTGCCGACGCGAAAGGCCTGCTCAAAGCTGCCATTCGCTCTGACGATCCCATTTTCTTCATCGAAAACGCCCTGCTCTACCAGTGGCGCGGTGAAGTCCCCGAAGGCGATTTCGTCGAAGAGATTGGCAAATCGAAAATCCAGCGCCCCGGCAAACACGTCACCCTC
>DATDOR010000502.1:0-5648 GCA_035293165.1 Anaerolineales bacterium
TGGCGCATTATCACGGACAAATCTGGAACGCTTCGGAAATTGCCCGTTCACTGGGTATCTCACAGCCCAGCGCGCGGCATTACCTGGACACGCTCGAGAGTGTATTCATGATGCGCCAGTTACAGCCCTGGTTCGCCAAACTGATGAAACGGCAAGTCAAGTCCCCTAAAATTTATTTCCGCGACAGCGGCATCTTGCACCAGTTGTTGGGCATTGAAAGCGAAACCGATTTACAAATGCACCCTAAAGTGGGCGCATCGTGGGAAGGGTATGCCATCGAAGAAGCCATCAAAGTGATGATGCCTGACGAAGTTTATTTTTGGGCGACCCACAGCGGCGCAGAACTTGATCTGCTGATGATCAAAGGGGGAAAGAAATGGGGGCTGGAATGTAAACGCGTGGATGCCCCGCGCCTGACCCGTTCCATGCAAACGGCTTTGGAAGATTTGCAGCTTGACCATCTGACTGTCATCTATCCTGGAACAAAACGGTATCCCCTTTCAGACAAAATCACTGTCGTTCCATTACTTGAACTTACCCGGGACGAACCCGCACAGCAGTTATTTTCATGACAAACGCCTCCAGCCATGCACCGGAGGCGTTTATTCCACTGAATACTGCCACCGAAAACCGGTTACTGACCATCCCCCAACGCCGCCGCCATCAACTGTTCGATGCGCGGGATCATGCTTGCCGGGTCGGGGTGCAACCCTTCGATCAACAAAGCGCTGTCGTAGATTTGCTCGAGCAGCGCCTGGGCGAGGGAGTCGTCGGCGGGGCGTTTGCCCAACCCCGCGAGGGTCGGGTGGCGGGGGTTGAGTTCCAGCACTTTCTTGGGGGTCTCGTAATCCTTTTCCAGGATTTTGTACACGCGCTGCATTTCCTGTCCCATCGTGCCATCGGGGTCCACCAGCCGGGCGATGGAGCCGCGCAGGCGCTCGGTCGCGCGCACGTCGCTGACGCGGTCGCCGAGTTGGGTTTTGAAGCGTTCGACCAGCGCAGAAAAATCGGCGTCCGGCATGGGTTGGGACTCTTCGGCGGCTTTGTCTTTGTCCGCTGCGGGCAGTTCCAGGTCGGGGGCGGCGACGTTTTGCAGATCGAAGCCTTCGTATTGCTGCAAACCGAGCAGCATGAACGAGTCCACGATGTCGGTGAAGAGGATGACTTCGTAGCCGCTTTCACGGAAGTAGTCGAGGTGCGGACTGCGGGCCATCGAGCGGGAGTCGTCACCGAGCAGGTAATAGATTTTCTTCTGGCCGGGTTTCATCCGCCCGACATAATCGTTGAGCGAGGAGAGCGTGTCCGCGTGGGAGGTGGTGCGGAAGCGCAGGAGCGGATACAGGCTCTCGCGGTCGGTTTGCTCCATCGCGATGCCCTGTTTGATGTGGTCGCCGAAAAGCATCCAGAATGTGGCGTATTTGTCCGTATCCTCTTTGTCGTCGGCCAGCGATTTGATCATGCTTGTGACGCGGCCGGTCAGGATTTTCTTGAGCCGGGCCATGACCGGGTTGTTCTGCACCAGCTCGCGGGAGACGTTGAGGGGGATGTCTTCGCTGTCCACCACGCCCTGGACGAAGCGGTAATATTCGGGGAGCAGGTCTTTGTAATAATCCTGGATCAGCACTTTACGGGCGTAGAGTTTGAGACCGTCTTCGCGGCGCAGCGAAAGGAGGCCGCGCTCGCTGCTGCCGGGGATGAAGAGCAAGGCGTATAACTGCACGGGCGCATCGGTGACGATGTGGGTGTGGGCGAGCGGTTTCTCGGCTTCGAGGGTCAGTTGTTTGTAAAATTCGTCGTACTCTTCGTCTTTGACCTCGCGGGCAGGTTGCCGCCAGAGGGCGGTGACGTGGTTGGCCTGCTGGCGGTTCTCCCCTTCCCCCACGTAGACGGGAAAAGCAACGAAATCGGAGTGCTTGCGGACGATTTGCCGCAATTTCCATTCGTCAGCATATTCGGCGGCATCTTCTTTGAGCTGGATGATGATGGTCGTGCCGCGCTCGGCTTTTTCAGCAGGGGTGACGGTGAACGTATCCCCGCCGCTGGACACCCATTGGGCAGCTTCGGCGTCGGGCTGGTACGAACGGGAAATGACGGTGACGGATTCCGCCACCATAAACGCGGAGTAGAAACCCACCCCAAACTGGCCGATGATGTCGGTCAGGTTCGCCTGACTTTCCTGCGCGGCTTTGATGAACTCCCGCGCGCCGGACTGGGCAATCGTCCCCAGGTTGGTGGTCAGTTCCTCGGCGGTCATGCCGATGCCGGTGTCGGTGATGGTGATCGTTTTAGCGTCTTTGTCCGCGGTGATATGAACGGCGAGTTCCGCGTCCGGGTCGTGAACATCCCGGTTGGTCAGCATCTCGAAGCGCAGGCGGTTGAGTGCGTCCGAGGCGTTCGATACAATCTCTCGCAGGAAGATTTCCCGGTCGGAATAAAGGGAATGGATCAGAATGTCGAGCAGTTGGCGGATTTCTGCCTTGAAGGCAATTGGTTTTGGTGATTTTTTAGCCATAAAGGGTTCCTCCGCAAGGTCAAAACACAATTCTCCCCGTCACCAGCAAACATGCAGAGCTAAAGACCAGGCTTAAGATAAAGAGCAGAAACGCCAGCACAAATCGCTGCACGGCTGTCATACCCAATAATCCCTTTCCCTTCTCCAGCCCGGCACGGGGCCGGTCCTCTTGCGGGCGTGGATCATCATCCAGGTCATTATAGTTATCAAAATCACTAAAATCCGTGAAAGAAACAGCTTCCTGCTCATCATCAAGCTGCATCGCCCCGCTCCCCTCACTCCGCAGATCATCAAATAAATCGGACATATCGGCCTCCAAAAAAAGGGTTCAACGATTCTAAGTTTAGCTATTTTTAGCTGCTTGTCAACTGCCGTACACGCGTCCTTCGGGCAATGGACGTAAACGAATTTCGCCTGCTGAAAATACTTGTTCTTCCATTCCAACTACCAGGCGCAAATGCCCTTCGCATGTTAACCCGGCAATGCGCCCTTCAACTGGCGTCCCGGCAGATGGGATCACCTGTACATTCTCAAGTCGAAATGCCAGACGTGCTTCCCAGGCTTCGAGAAATGATGGCGTTCCCAAGTGTTCTATCCGAACAATCAAAGCCGATAATATCTCGCGGAGTAAACGCCCCCGAACGACTGCCTTCCCTACATGCTCCTCCACACACCCGGCAGGGAAATTCACCAATCCGGCGGGGGGTATCGCTGCACGGCTGACATTGATCCCCATCCCCAACACCACCCCTTGCAACCTGTCCCCCACCCAATCCGATTCCGGTAATACCCCTGCGACCTTCACCCCATTCAATAAGACATCATTCGGCCACTTAATGACAGGGGACAGGCCGTACGCGTAGGTCAATGCATCGGAAACTGCGAGCGCACCCAGGCCATTCATTAGTGAAAGCGCATCTGGATGGATCCGGTCGGGGTGCAGAATCACGCTGAGCGCCAATGCAGCCCCGCGTGGGGTCAGCCATTGTCTCCCCGCCCGGCCCCGGCCCGCGGTTTGCTCGTCCGCGAGGACAACCGATAAATCCGGGGGTGCGTGTTGTGCCCAGTAGGCGGCATAATCGTTGGTCGAACCGATGGTATCAAAATAACGGATTTCGCCAAGAGGCAGCCCAGAGAGGGCTTTTTCAATTGCAGCCTGATTCATAGAACCCATTGTAACGTTAATCGCGAAAATTTTCCCTAGACGTACCCTCGCCTGTATGATATACTCGCCGCCGCTCTTAAAGAAGAGTACATCATTTATCTTACACGTCCTCTGACTGGCCGGAGCGTGCTGCATACAATGTAGTCACCGGGCAGAGTGAAGAGGGCGGAAGAAAAACGCAAAGGAGAAAACATGTCTGTTATTTCGATGAAAGCTTTGCTTGAAAGTGGCGTTCACTTCGGGCATCGCACCCACAAGTGGAACCCGCGCATGAAGCCGTATATCTTCACCGAGCGCAACGGTATCCACATTATCAACCTCCAACAAACAGTAAAATCACTTGATGAAGCCTATGATGTTATCCGCGAAACCGTTGCTGCGGGTGGCAATGTGTTGTTTGTAGGCACAAAACGCCAGGCACAGGAAACTGTACAGCAAGAAGCCATTCGCTGTGGGATGCCCCATGTCACTGCCCGCTGGTTGGGTGGCATGTTGACCAACTGGCGCACCATCCGCGAACGCATCAACGAACTTGACCGCCTGGAACGGATGCGCGACCGGGGTGACTTTGAACGACTGACGAAAAAAGAGGGATTGATGCTGAGCCGCGAAATCGAAAAGTTGGACACTCGTTTGGGCGGTATCCGCAAAATGGTCCAGCTCCCCGAACTTCTTTTTGCCGTAGATGTGCGCCGTGAAGAAACGGCCATTCATGAGGCCAACCTGCTCAATATCCCCATCGTCGCGATGGTGGATACCAATTGTGACCCTACGAACATAGATTATGTCATTCCCTCCAATGATGACGCAATCCGCGCGATCAAATTGATTGTTGGCAAAATTGCCGAGGCTGTTATGGAGGGGCGCGGGCTTCGGAAAGAAGAAGACCTTGAGGCGGAGGCCGCCATGGCTGCTGCGGTCGCTGCAGCAGCCGAGGAGCCTGAGCTGGCTGACGAAGACCTGTTGGGAGCTGCGACACTGGCAAAAATCAAAGGCACGAGCAAACCAGAGGATGAGGATGACTCCGACATTGAAGACGAAGACAAAGAGGATGAGGAAGAGGATGACATTGATGACGAAGACAAAGAGGATGAGGATGATGAAAAGAATTACGACGATTTCGATTTCGACGAAGATGAAATGAGTGAAGAGGTCCTCGTAGACGATTTCGTTGATGACGACGACGATTACGAGGAGGAATAAATATGACTATCACAACTGAACAAATCAAAGAATTGCGTGAGGCCACTGGTGTGGGCATTCTGGATTGCCGGAAAGCGCTGGAACAAGCCAACGGTGATTTTGACAAAGCTGTAGACTTCTTACGGCAAAAAGGTCTGGCAAAAGCTGCCAAACGCGCCGACCGCGAGGCCTCTGAAGGGGTTGTTGAACTCTACTCGCACGGCAACGGGCGTGTCGGTGTCATGGTCGAGTTAAACTGCGAAACCGACTTCGTCGCACGCGCGGAACCCTTTCGTAACCTGGCACACGAAATCGCTTTACAGGTTGCCGCGACCTCCCCTCAGTACATTCACGAGGATGAAATTCCCGACCACGAACTGGCGCGTGAGGCGGAAGTGGCGCGTGCCCGTGCCAAAGAAGAAGGTAAACCTGAAGCCATCCTCCCTCGGATTGTCGAGGGCCGCTTGTCCAAGTTCAAGGATGAGGTTGTTTTGCTCCGGCAAGCTTACATTCGTGATGAAAGTCTAACCATTGAAAAACTGCTTCACCAATCTATCGGAAGCATTGGTGAAAACATTGTGATCCGGCGTTTTGCCCGTTGGGAATTGGGCGAAAATACGAAATAATAACCGATAAAGAGCCAACCATCAGGTTGGCTCTTTTTATGAGTGCTGATACTCAATTGGTAACCGTTCACTTGGTGAGGGGATTATCCGAAAAAATGGTGTCCGCAGGGGGTGTACACCCCCTGCGGACACCATTTTTTCGGGTTCTTACCCCCTTCAGGTG
>DATDOR010000503.1:0-5142 GCA_035293165.1 Anaerolineales bacterium
CTGGACACTCACTCTGACAGTCACAGATAATGCAGGTGAAACTGCGACCACGAATGTAATTATTACACGTCAATAATCGGCTCTTTGGGATTTGCCGTGGTTAATGCCAGATTTTGGGGTGTGAGTGGGGTGTACACCCCACTCACACCCCAAAATCTGGGGACCTCCCCGCCGATTCCCAAAGAACCCAATAATCACCTTGAGTCAAACAACGAGACAACCCCGCAAGTTTCCAAGATTTAGCGGGGTTGTCTCGTTGTAGATATGTCCAATGCAATCTGAGCCGGGGTGGAGATGGGTATCTGGCCCTGCTGACGGTTGAATCGCCGGGCACTTTGAGGTTGGTTTTAGAACCGGTGCTTGCTTGCAGAGACATCTCTCATGAACGGTTGGGTAGCCTTCAGGAAAAATTAAAAATCCCAATTCAACCGTTTTTGACACGGAATCTCCTACAAGTTAAGGTATGATTAGCACCCCCTAAAAATGACGACGAAAATTTTGTGGCTCGAAGGAAATCGCGCCGTTACTCCCTCTTTTATACCCGGCTTGCGGGCAAAGGGCTACCAGGTGGAATGTGTGTCTACCTGCAAAGCTGCCCTGGCGCGCCTGGATTCGTTTTCGCCCAGCCTGGTTGTGGTGAATGCCGCTTCCTTTCGCGGGAACGGAAAACGCACCTGCCGCGCCCTGTGCGCCCGTCTGAACGGGCATCCCCTCTTCCTGATTTGTGAACAGGAACAAAAGCCCGTTGAGACGGACGCCAACCAGGTGCTGGTGCTGCCCTTTACCATCCGGAAACTGCTCAATCGCATCCAGGCGCTCGCACCCCATCGAACGGGTGAAACCCTGCGCCGGGGACTGCTGGTGCTTTACCCAGATTGCCAGTTGGTCCAGGTTAACGGAGGTGATCCTGAGCGACTTACTCCAACCCTGACCGCCCTCTTGCACGCCCTGATGCAGCGCCCTGGGGAATTGTGGGGGCGCGAGGAACTCTTCCGGGAGGTCTGGCAGACCGATTACGTGGGAGATACACGGACACTTGATACCCACATCAGCTGGTTGCGGAGGAAGATCGAGCCTGATTCCAAAAATCCTGTATTATTGAAGACGGTACGGGGCGTGGGATACCGGTTGGATGTGTAATAAACGATGGCGGCCAGGCGGCGCAAAACCCTGGTTGTCTGTCAGCGTTGCCATAGCCAACATCCAGGCGCGTTCCGGTTGGCCTGCCAGACTGACAAGAGGCTTGGTGTGAACCTGTCCCTCTCTGCACGCGGCCCGCAACACATTCATCATCTGATTCAAGGAGCGATGTACCATTCGCGGAGCACCTTTCCCTGTGGTTAACGGGTCCAAGGGCTATAATGCTTGAAAAAAAATCTTGACATCCCATTAATATTCGGTTAAATTATGTTGATGCACACGTGTGCATTGGAGAATTGGAGCATAGCCGTTACGATCAAAGATATCGCGAAAGTTGCCGGAGTGTCCCACTCTACTGTCTCGCGTGCCTTGCGCGAACACCCCGCAATCGCTCCAGATACCATCATCCGCATCAAACAACACGCCGAAGATCTTGGATATGTCCCCAGTGCCGTCGCGCGGGGATTAAAAACCAACCGCTCTAATGCGTTGGGTGTCATCATCAGCCGGATTGATGATCCGTATTTTAGTGAAATCCTCCAAGCCATTGATGATGAAAGCCAGGCGGCCGGATACAGCCTTTTCGTAGCGGCAGATAACCGTGATCTGGAACGCTTGGAAACGATTATCCAAACGATGAGCGAGCGCAGAGTGGATGGCATCATTGTCTGTTCCGGGAACGTCACTGCCGAACATGGACGCCAGCTACAGCAACATGGCATTCCTATCGTCGCTGTAGACAACCAAACCATCGAAGATTACCAGTATTCGATATCGCACGATCACTACTTCGGCAGTCTGCAATTAACCCAGCATTTGATTGATCTTGGGCACAAGAAAATTGGCTACATTGGCAATCCCCGCTCCAGCCGTGCCAACCGGGACCGTCAAAAAGCCTTCGTCGACACCATGACTCAAGCAGGTGCTCCCGTTCCATCTTCCTATATTTTTAACGGCCCCAACGGGCGACTCGACGGCGGCGAAGCCGGAGGGGATTATTTTTTCGCTCTCCCCGACACCCCCACAGCCATGATATGTTTCAACGATTTAATGGCTATCGGTTTGATGCACGTGTTTCGAGAAAGAAATTTCTCCGTCCCAAACGATTGCTCGGTTGTCGGCTTCGACAATATTGCGATTTCCGCCTACACCACTCCCCCGCTGTCCACGTTTGAACAACCCAAATATGAACTCGGATACGCCGCCGCCAGAATGATGATGAGCCTACTCAACAAAGAATTGCCCGGAGATCAAGCCACCAAAACAGAAATCCTACGCGGCACCGTCATTCTTCGAGAATCCACCGCTCCCCCAAAATCTTAACCATGCGTGTGACTACCTCTGCCCTCTATCGTGTTGCCATTGGCCGATATGCCGTTGGACACTTCAACGTGACCAACATGGAACAAATCCTGGGCGTTTTTGAAGGCGCAAAGCAGGCTCACGCACCCTTCATCATCGCCCTTTCACGTGCAGCCTGGGCGTATGCCGGGGCGGGGATGCTCCATCATATGATCGAAGCCGCTCACTCTGAACATCCCAAAGCGATCTTCGCCGTCCACCACGATCACGGTACGGAGGAGACCTGTTACCAGGCAATTGACTCCGGCTGCTACACCTCCGTGATGATTGACGCCTCCCACTACCCCTTTGAAGAAAACATCGCCGTCACCCGGCGAGTCGTGGAACGCGCCCACGCGGGGGATATCTCCGTGGAAGCCGAACTGGGAATCCTCGCAGGCGTGGAGGATGACATCACAGTGCGCCAGGATCAGGCCCTGTTGACCAACCCCGCCCAAGCTGCCGAATTTGTCACCCGTACCGGCGTGGATAGCCTCGCCGTCGCTGTCGGAACCAGCCACGGGGCTTACAAGTTCGCAGGCGAAGCGGGCATCCGCCTCGACCGGCTCGCCGAAATTCAAGCCGCCCTGCCTGGTTTTCCCCTCATCCTGCATGGTGCGTCTGCCATTTACCCGGATGAGTTCAAACGCATCAACGCGTCAGGCGGCGCACTTGCTCCCGGAGCGAAAGGCGTGGACGAGAACCAACTGCCTGAAGCCATTCGCCTGGGTATCACTAAAGTCAACGTCGGGACCGATGGGCGGCTCGTTTGGACCCGCGTTCATCGTGAGTTTTTCCGTAACCACCCCGAAAAATTCGACCTTGCCGAACCGGGCAAAGTGTACGTCCAGGAATTCGCCAAAATGGTCGCCCACAAATGCCAGGTACTGGGCAGTGCCGGGCAACTGGACAACTTTCGTGCAAGTTACGCACAACCGTTATAGCGTACAAAAGTTTTTTATAGCCATGACACAAACAGCATGTCCGACGCTCAAGAAACCTTTGACCTAATCACAATGGGACGCTCGTCCATCGATCTGTACTCAAACGATGTCGGCTCCCCCTTCGTCGAAATCACGAACTTCGCCGCGTACGTGGGCGGCTCGCCGACGAATATCGCCGTTGGCGCGCAGCGATTGAACGTAAAAACCGCTCTCCTCACCGCCATCGGCAACGATCCAGTTGGAGACTTCATTCTCCATTTTCTCAACAACGAAGGCATCGAAACCCGCTACATCCCCCGAAAACTCACCGCCCGCAGCAGCGCGGTCGTTTTGGGCATCGAACCCCCCGACAAATTCCCCCTCGTTTTTTACCGTGACAACGCCGCCGACATTCAACTCACCATTGACGACGTACTCACCACCCCACTCGACCAATGCCGCGCTTTTGAATTTGCAGGCACCAACCTGAGCAAAGAACCCTCCCGCAGCGCGACGTTTTTAGCCGTTGAACGGGCGAAACAAAGCGGCGCAACGGTTTTCTTCGACATTGACTTCCGAGCCGACCAGTGGCACGATGTGCGCGCTTTCGGAGTCAACGCCCGCGCCATCCTGCGGAATATAGATGTCGCCATTGGAACGGAAGAAGAAATCCTCGCCGCGATGCTCACCGACCCTGTACAACTGAAAATCAAACATTCCCAAATCTCCGCCCCAGAAATCACCGGAAATCTGGAAGCAGCCATACAAAGCATCCTCGCCCTTGGCCCCGCGACTTTGGTCGTCAAACGCGGCGCGAAAGGCGCAACAATTTTTCAAAAAGGTCAACAGCCATTCGATGTCGCCGGATTCCCGGTCGAAGTCTACAACGTCCTGGGCGCGGGAGATTCGTTCGCCAGCGGGTTGATTTACGGCTACCTGAAAGGCTGGGATTGGTACAAAGCCGCACGCGTTGGCAATGCCTGTGGAGCTATCGTCGTCACCCGCCATGGATGCGCGAATTTTATGGCGTATGAAGATGAAGTTCTGACATTTATCACTGAACGAGGAGGTTTCTAATGCCCACTACGCGCCTCACCATGGCCCAAGCCATCATCCATTTTCTCAAAGACCAATATGTGGAGCGTGACGGTGTCCGAAATAAATTTTTTGCCGGGTGTTTCGGCATCTTCGGGCATGGCAACGTCGCCGGGATTGGGCAGGCGCTCCAACAGACGCCCGATTTTCGCTATTACCAAACCCGCAACGAACAGGCGATGGTTCACACCGCCGCGGCATATGCGAAAATGAAGAACCGCCTGCAAACCTTCGCTTGCACCACCTCGGTCGGGCCGGGAGCGACGAACATGATCACCGCCGCGGCCGGGGCCACGATCAATCGCCAGCCGGTTTTGCTCCTCCCTGGCGACATCTTTGCCCGCCGCAACGTCGCTCCCGTCCTGCAACAGCTTGAGATGCCACACTCGCAGGACATCTCCGTCAACGACTGCTTCAAACCCATCTGCCGTTATTGGGATCGGATCAACCGCCCGGAGCAAATCATCACCTCCCTCCCCGAAGCGATGCGCGTCCTCACCTCGCAGGCGGATACAGGCGCGGTTATCCTCGCCCTCCCGCAGGATGTCCAGGCTGAAGCGTGGGATTACCCTGCCGAACTGTTCGAGGAACGCATCTGGTATATCCCCCGCCCCCGGCCCGATAGCGGCCTGCTCGCGCGAGC
>DATDOR010000504.1:0-4300 GCA_035293165.1 Anaerolineales bacterium
ACACCCCCTGCGGACACCATTTTTTCGGATAATCCCCTCACCAAGTGAACGGTTATGTTAAAACTTCGGAGGTCTCCAATTAACTTCGCCGCTGCAAGAGGAACAAACCGAGTCCGCTAACCACGACTGCGGCCCCAAAGATGACCTGCAATAACCGCCAGGGAGAGGACCACCAACTCGGTTCGGGTGAAGGCTCCGCGGAGAGTGTTTGGACGTCCGATTCAGCTTGAGGTGCGGGTACTTCAGACGCAAATTCTTCCTGAGGGGGAGCCTCTCCAAGAGGCATTTCTTGAAGAGGCTCCTCTTCAACTCCTTCTGTTTCCGGAGCGTTCTTGGTCATCGCTTCGGGGGTTAGCGTAGGAGATTCTACTACCTGAAAACTTTCCATAGGATCTGGCTGAGGCGTTGCTTCATCCGGCGGAAGGGCAACCTCCCCTTCTTCTGCATCCGCAGAGGGCGTTTCTGCGATACGTGCACTATCAGGTCCAGTTCCGGCCGCATCCTCGGCGGCTTCTGCCGGTATTTCTTCCGCTGCGGGTTCTTCAGGCGCAGATTCTTCGATCCCTTCAGCCTGGGGAGCCATCGCCAAATTGGTATCGGGAAAAGCGGCAGGGCTGCCAAAAACCAGCTCCCCTGCAATCACTAAAACGAAGAAGAAACTCGCCAGGGCAAATGCTAATTGAAACGTGGGATATGCACGCGAGCGGCGAGAACGTAATCCGGCCATCTCCGATGTAAGGGTGAAGTTTCGGGGGACGCGTAGGACGGGCGTCTGCCGGAGCAGTTGACGGGTTTGTCGCAGTTCGTTGAGCGCGACGCGCATCTCGGAGCGAGATTGCAATTGGGTTTCCAATCGCTGCCGCTCCCGGTTGTTGAGCGCATTATCCAGATACGCAGAAAGCGCATCCCAATCCTGACGAGTTAACTGGTTCATAAGCTTGCCTGCTCTTCAAGACGGAATGCATCGGGTAAAAGTTCCTGAAAACCTTGCAAACAATGACGCAACCTTTCCCGCGCCCGTGCCAGACGACTTTTGATCGTCCCCAGAGGCTTGTGGGTAATGGTCGCTGCTTGCTCGTAATCCATCCCCTGCACATCTACCAACACGACGACGACTCGAAAGTCCTCCGAAAGATCGTTGAGGCAGTGTTGGATCGCCTCGTTCAGATCGGCGCGCTGTGCGCTTTCCTCAGGAGATTCACCGGGGTCTTTGAGCCAGATGGGGGACTCGATCTCTTCCTGGTCGTCATTGAGCGGTTCAAGAGGGGTTGTCGGGCGGCGTTTGCGTCGGCGTAGCTCGTCATAGCAGGTGTTGGTAACAATGCGGAGGATCCAGGATTTGAAAGACCCCCCGCGAAAACTCCCCAAGTGTTTGAATGCGGAGATAAACGCGTCCTGCGTGGCATCCGCCGCGGAATCAGAGTCGCCCACGATGCGATAGGCCACGTTAAAGGCAATTTCCTGGTAGGAAATCACCAAACGATTGAAAGCAGTCAAATCACCGCGTTGCGCGGCTTTGATTAAGGCAGGTTCGTCCATAACTTTCGATAACTATCATTTAGCCGGAAATTTGTTTCGGCATCCGTGCACTCAAAACCAGATAAAGTGTGCGCCATACCAGTAAAGATAGGGCGCTGATGCCGCCGAGAACGACAACAAAGATCGACGCTACACCAGTTCCTAAAAATAATGCCCGCATCCACCCTGCAAACGGCCCGGCGAGAACCATTGCCCAGAAGGGACGCCACAGCTGGCGGGGATCAGCAGCCTTTGCCAGGTCAAATACTCCAACGTGAACGCCGATCAACACCCAACCAGTGAGCAATGGAACAAACGTTGAAAGAATACGCAGAATGCCGGACGATAACCGTTCGTGGGAAGCAAACCCGGTGAGTGTAACCAGGAGAAGCACAATAGCATCTCCAATGAGCAAAGTTGATTTTTGTATATTTTTAGCGTGCATAAGCCGTATCGTAACGCAAAGTGGGAGGTTATGCAAGTTGAAGATTGAACGTCAGAAACCGTTTCGCGGTATTTAGACAGGCCCGGTCATGGACTGGCAATCTCGTCCAAAGACAGTTACAATCTTCCCATGAAATTTCTTTCTTATCCTCGGCCCTTTTGGTTAAATCTGATCATGATCGTTAGTTCTGTCACCCTGATTGGGATCATCTGGGCTTTGATCGCACAAGATATTGATGCCATCTCCAATACCTATTTTCTAGGCACGTTGGTCTTATGGATCGTTGCTGTCGTCCCTGCCTTCGGAGAGATGGGTGGAAACGTCAAAATCCGCCTCGAAGCCCGTAAAAGCGGAAAAAACGCCAAACAAATGATCAACGCGCAGGAGGAAAAATACCAGCGCGGAGGCAAGGTGACATTTTTATTTGGGCTCGCCGGGTTTATTTGCTTCATTCTCGCTTTTGCCACCCTCGCTTTATAAAATATGGACTCAAACAATCGCTCTATTATTTTCTTATTGGTTGGATTCGTCTTGCTCGTTTGCGTGTGCATTTCCGCCATCGGCATTGCAGGTATCGCCTTCTTTCGCATTTCGGGAAGCCAGGTCATCTCTAATCCGAATCCCCTGCCCAATGTGGTGACACAAATCGTGTCCCCACTACCGCCTGAGCCGGATTCAACCCCCGCCCCGTCCCTGCCTGACGGAGAGATTCCGCCTGAGGTGGTTTCGCAAATGAAGGAAATCGAACAGCAGGCTAATAACCTGCGCGGCCTGCCTCCTAACGGGGATTTCAAACGAGTCTTGTTTTCCTCCGATCAATTACGGGAACGTGTCATCAACGATTTTTTTAAAGACTATACCCCTGAAGACGCACAGAAAGACGCCCAGGTGCTGGCCGCCTTTGGCCTGATGGCTCCCGACTTCGATTTCTATACGTTCTATACGGATTTGCTTAGTGAGCAGGTCGCCGGATTTTATGATAACGAAACCAAAGAAATGGCCGTCGTGCAAGGCGAAGCGTTTGCCGGGTCGGAACGCCTCACCTATGCCCACGAGTACACCCACGCCCTGCAAGATCAGACCTACGACATCAAAAACGGCTTGGAGTATGACGATGAACCCTGCGAGAAAAATAGCGAGCGGTGCGCGGCCATTCTGGCTCTCCTTGAAGGCGATGCCTCCGTGACCGAATTCCAATGGTTCTTCGAATACAGCACGGACCAGGACAAGCGGGACATTCAAGAGTTTTACAACACTTACGAAAGCCCCATTTACGACTCCGCCCCGCCGTTCATGCAGGAAGATTTCCTCTTCCCTTACAACCAGGGCTATGAATTTGTGAATTATCTGTATGAAGAAGGCGGTTTCCCGGCGGTAGACGAAGCCTATCGCAATCTCCCTGTCTCTACCGAGCAGATTTTGCACCCTGACCTGTTCCCCAATGAAACCCCCATCGCAGTCACGCTGCCTGACCTGCTCCCTGTGTTCGGCTCGGGCTGGACACTGCTAGATGAAAACACGCTGGGCGAATGGTACACCTACCTGATCCTGGCCCGAGGCATTGACCCGGAAACCCAACTCAATGACGGGGACGCTGCCAACGCCGCAGCGGGGTGGGGCGGCGATGCCTACGCGGTGTACCTGTCTCCAGCGGGGGACGCCACCGCCCTCATTCTCTCCACCTTATGGGACACCTCCACCGACGCCGGTGAATTCGCCCAGGCATTCGAGGATTACGCCACCGCCCGCTTCGGCCCCCCCACCGGGGATTTCACCTGGGAAGACGACAGCTTTGTCACCCTATTCTCTCTCGATGGCGACCAGACGATTTGGGTTTCCGCCCCTGATCTGGCAACCGCGCAGGCGATTTTAGACGCGGCTCAACCGTAAAAATTACGTTCTACGCGCTACTTTTTACGTTTCACATGCCCCTCGCCCTCTCCCGCATCCAGGCCATTTGTTTCGATGTAGACGGAACCCTGCGCGACACGGACGACCAATACACCGCCCGTTTTGCAAAATTATTCCGTCCATTCCGATTGCTCCTCCCCGGACGGGATGCCGATAAATTCGCCCGATGGTTCGTCATGACGGTCGAGTCCCCGGCGAATTGGGTCTTCAGCATCCCAGACCGGCTTAATTTGGATGATGAATTCGCGCGCCTGGGGGAATGGTTCAACCGCAAGCACAAAGACCGTCATTATTTACTCATAGATGGTGTTCGGGAAATGCTGGCCGATCTATCCATACACTACCCCCTCGCCGTCGTCTCTGCCCGCCCTCGCCGGGGGACGGTGGATTTCCTCGATCATTTTGGGCTAACCCCCTACTTCAAAT
>DATDOR010000505.1:0-5110 GCA_035293165.1 Anaerolineales bacterium
TCGTTAGTCGTGTGTGCGCCCGCGTCAAGGGAGGCGTCGCGGCGTAGGGGGAAGTGATCAAAGGTGACCAATTTTTCAAGGGGGAATTGGGCAAGAAGTGCAGTGGTAAGCAGGCCGACGATACCCTGCCCGAAAACGGCAACACGTTCGCCAATAAGCGGCTGCCCATCTATGACGAAATTAACGGCGGTTTCCATATTGGGGAGAAAGAGGGCCTGTTCGGGAGTGATGCCGTCTGGGATGGGGATAACCTGCTCGGGGTTGGCGACGAAGTGAGTCTGGTGGGGTTGGAATGAGAATATTAAACGACCTACCCACCCGGCTAGATCGGGACTCCCCGCACCCGTGATCCGTGCCACGCTGGCATATCCGTATTTGAGCGGGTACCGTAATTCCCCTGCCAGGGAGGGGATATTTTCATCCGTTGTTATATCCTGAGGAGCCTCTCCGCGATAGATGAGCATTTCCGTCCCAGGGCTGATGGCTGTAAGCAAAGTTTCCGCGATGAGTTGACCAGGAGCTGGAGATGGGGCGTTTTCCTCGCGGATTTCTACTTGTCGGGAGCCGATGAAGTAAAGGGCACGCATATTCTTGGGAATATCACTCACGTATTTCGACGATGACCCCTTCTTCCGCCCAGGTGTAGAAGTTCTGGGCGGCACGGGTGTTGAGGATGATGCACCCGTAGGAAACTGGCTGCCCTAGCACACCAGCCCACAGGGTTCGGCCGCCGGAAAGGACAGGCAGCCCGTGAAAACCGTTTTCAAAACCCGGCCAGGCTTCGTAAATGCCGACGAAATCGGGCATGTATAAATCCCACACGGAGGCATACGCGTTAGGGACATGGCTGCGGACTTGAAAAATCCCCGGCTGGGTGGGAGAGCGGTCCATGCCGGTGCTGATAATTTCGCTGATGACAAGGTTATCCCCTTCAAAGCCATACAGGTGTTGGTCCGTCAGGTCTACGAGAATGCGTTTTCCGTGTACGATGGGCAAATCAATCAGTTCATCTTTGGAGGGGAGGACTAAATTGGTTCCGGCAATGAGATTTTCCGGGTCCAGGCCGGGATTGGCTTGCAGGATCCGCCAGAGGGGAATACCCTGCCGCCAGGCAATGACCAGGAGGGTGTCACCGGGTTGGATGGTGTAGTTGGTGGGCGCGTGACGCACTGTAAAAAAAACTTGGGCATCCGGTTGGAGGGCTGTGGCAAGCATTTCGTCCATGTTTTCCAGGTCCAACCACCGGTCGGGGGTAAACCTATTGCTGAAACTGGCAAGTTCTGCCCGGAGCGAGAAGGAGTCTGTAGCGAGGGTGACCCGGCCATCTTGAATTTGCAGGCGCAAGGCCGCAGCCAGGGATTCAGAGGAAATTTCCCATGGATAATACTCGTTCACAATCGGATCATAGGCCTCAAAAACAAAATTTTGTGCGATGTAGGATTGCGCCTGAACAAGAACGTCCGGGGGAATTTCGTATATAGCAGGGACGACCGAAGAGAGCGTAGCAGGTAAGTATCCGCTTAAGAAGGTGAGTAAAGGATTTCCAGTGAGGGTTTGGTAGGTGGTTTCGATATCCAGGGCACGGCCATAAACACCCGGAAGCGCCGAGAGTTGATCGCCATCGAAAGAAAAACGTGCTTCCTGCGGCACGATGGCCGCTTCCAAAGCTGCATCTTGCAACCCTGCTTGTGCGGTGGACTCATCCAGGGCGATGACAGGAACGACAAGCAAATCCTGGGAAGCCAAGCCTAACATGCGCCAGATGTTCGCGAAAAATCCCGCTTCGTAACTGCGTTGATACGCCCGTTCAGCAGTTGCCTCCGAGTCCAGGTACAGCCCCAACTGAATGGGTTTACGGGCAATCTGCCATCCTGGTCCAAAGAGAACAATTAGATGATCCTGGTTCCATTTCGCATCAATCAGAGGAGTTGCCGAGGAGACAGTTTTCAGGCTCAAATTTTGTTTCCCCACGTAAACACCCGGTAAAATAACATGGGCTATACGTAGACCAAAATAGATAACGGTGAGCAAGAAGAAAAAGCTTATGCCAACAATCAGGAGACTGAAAGTAAGCGAGCGAATCAACCGGTTGCGGTTGGAGGGAATGGAGAGCCACCACATGGGATTAGAGTGAGGAAAGAAGGGATGAGATTACGGTTTGAATTTTCCGGTTATGACCCAGTCCAGGCCATAGGGTTCGATTTTAACTGAATCCAGGCGAGGAAAATGATCATTGCTACTCAAAATCGTTTCTACTGCCCGCAACCCGCCGACAAAAACTGGCGCAATCGTGATGATAACCTGGTCAACCAGGTTTTCCCGTAGAAAAGCAGTGATCACTTGTGCACCTCCTTCTACCATCAGCGTTTCGATACCTGATTCAAATAAGTCATTCAACATCGCGGGTAAATCTATTCGTCCATCTGGACTCTGTGGAACCGTCAGAATTTTTACGCCTTTTGATTCTAGCACTTCAAGGTGATCTTCGCTGGCATTTTGCGTTGTAACAGCATCAAAATTAGTGACGATCCAGGGCGGGCGGGCGTTCCCTAATAATCGTGCATTGAGCGGAAATCGCAGACGGCTGTCCAAAACCACCGGTTGTGGATTTTCCCCTTCGACGAGGCGAACTGTCAACTGCGGATCATCGGCTAGAATGGTTCCAATCCCCACTAGAATTGCATCATGCTGGGCGCGCAGTTGGTGGGTCATGCGGAGGGATTCTTGCCCGCTAATCCCCAATGGTTCCCCCCTTTGAGCGGCAATGCTTCCGTCCAGGCTTTGGGTGTAAGTGAGGGTAACTCGCGGGCGGTTAAGCCGGTTTGCTTTTCCCATTCACATGCTCAACCAACTCACCTAATGTGAGCAAATGATGCATCCGAACAATCTTGGTATGCAAATAACGGGCATTTTCAGGGTTGACATCCGGGGTCAAAGAAACACGTCCGGTGACCTCAATCCCTAAAGTTCTCAAAGAAGTGATCTTTTCAGGGTTATTTGTCAACAATTGGATAGACTTCACCCCCAAATCCTTAAGAATGTGGGCAGCTACAGTGTAGTCCCGTTCATCGGCTTGATGGCCAAGTAGCAAATTAGCATCCACCGTATCGTACCCTGCGTCTTGTAAATTATAGGCACGCAATTTATTCAGCAAGCCAATCCCGCGCCCTTCCTGACGCAGATAGAGCAACACTCCCGCCTCAGCCTCGGCGATGATCGCCATCGAACGCTGCAACTGCTCCCCACAATCACAGCGCAGCGAACCCAGGACATCCCCCGTATAACATTCCGAATGAACGCGCACCAAGACCCCTTCCTGGCCCATCACATCACCCATTATTAATGCCAGATGCTCTTTATCATCTTCGCTGTTTGCATACAGACAAAGCTGAAACTCACCAACCTGCGTTGGAATTCGGGTACAAACTTGTTTTGAAACGGCCATCACAAACCTAATGCTGTCCGTAACTACTCAGCCTAGAGTAGAAATGACCCGAAAAAAAGGTGTGGAAAACTTCGTTTATTCGGGGTGTACACCCCCACGCACACCTTTTTTTCGGAGAATCATCTTCCTTAGCCTGAGCAGTTACTGCTCTCCTTCCATTTTGGTTAATTTTAACTTCGGGCTGAAAAACCCCGCAAACCATAATCCGATCCCCCCAAACGTTAAATCCCGCGCACGGATGATGAGGCTTAAACTCAATCCAACTGCCGGGTTGATACCCAATGCCTCCATCACCAACACTTGACTGGCTTCTAGTGTCCCCAACGCGCCAGGAGTGGGGAACAGATTGGCAATTCTCGCAGCAGTAACAACACTGAGAACCCGTGCCAGTGAAAATGATACCCCTAAAAAGTGCAGAGCCAGCCCGAACTCTGAAATTATCCCGAACCATACCAGGCCAGAGATAAGGATCGCGAGAATAAACGCGCGGGGATACCGTTTACCAAACGAAGCCGCTAATCCTTCCGATTCTCGGACCACGCGCGCAGTCTTCTCCATCCAGGCTGGGAAGGGTCGCCGCGCCGCGAGCCAGTTCACTGCCCCGGTCAATGGTGCCCCTGCTCGCCAGAGCCAGATCAGATAG
Source organism: Anaerolineales bacterium (assembly GCA_035293165.1). Taxonomy (GTDB): domain Bacteria; phylum Chloroflexota; class Anaerolineae; order Anaerolineales; family JABWBV01; genus JABWBV01. The sequence continues at coordinate 4,089 of DATDOR010000505.1, forward strand.
GCCAGGGGAGCAGCCAGCAAGGCCAGAGACAGGAAAATGGTCGCCGCCCCTACCTCCCTCCCGATCAATCCACCGCTAAATATGATCAACACCCCAACCACCAAAAAAGTGAAGTTTGCCAACAAATCGAACAATTTGTCTAACCCCAACGAAGCGAGCGCTACCGTACCGGGGACTCCATGGCGTTGCTGTGGAAGAAATACCTGCCAGGGCTCACCCCCGAAATGCGGGCCGGGTGTAAAGTAGGCTACGCTAAACGCGGCCAGACGGTAGGCAGAAAGCATCAGGTATGGAATGGAAAAACCCTGTGCATGCAAGATCAACCACCAGCGCGCGCTGAGAAAGAGCATGAGGAACGTATTTACCCCCACAAGTGTCAGGATTTGCCAGACAGTCAAGCGGCTTAGAGCCAGCGTAATTTCCCCAAATGGTACATCTTTGAGTGCCCACCATAGCAAGATGGAAACAAGAACCCAGGGAATAAACCAGAGTAAACGAGGAAAAATGGAGGAACGTTTCAGCATATTCAGCCAGTATTCAACCTGCTGTTCACCGATCTACCTATCCCCAGGCCGGTGATAGATCAACCGCTCTTCAAACGGCCATAGAGAGTATGCACCGGAACCAAGGAAGATCATAGAAATATACGTAACGATCAGGGTAAACTGATTTATCGAAAGGGGGGAAAGAACCTGGTTAATGCCCATCAACCCAGCCGCGGCAATGGCAGCCGTGCGAGGCCAAATGCCAAGCGCCAGCAAAAACGTGACTGAAATCTCCAGGTAGGCCAGCGGGCGAAGGGATATGATTTGCACATGGCTGGCAATTTGAGGAAGAACAAGCAGGATCGCCAGCCCGCGCAAGAGGAGAGGAACCCATTCTAATGCAGCTCGCTTAAGTTGTGGATACCGGCTTCCGGTGTCGGGCGCGAGCACCCCGCTGACAATAAACCAATCCCACAAAAAAGCAATGGCAAACGGAATCCCGAATACCGCAGCCGCCAGGTGCGTTGCAGGAGGCGC
>DATDOR010000506.1:0-4448 GCA_035293165.1 Anaerolineales bacterium
AGGATAAGCAACAGGAAGAGATACCCCTGGCACCTCCTACCCTTTCAGAAATCCAGCCTATGGATATTACAACCGATCAGATCGAGGATAGCAGATATGCATAATGGTCAAAGTATGGTTGTCGCTCAAAACTTGACAAAAAAATTTAACCGCGTCACGGCTGTAGAACAAATTTCATTTGAAATAAGCGCGGGGGAAGTTTTCGGAATTCTTGGCCCGAACGGGGCTGGAAAAACAACGACCGTCCGAATACTTTGTGCGCTGATTGCCCCTACCAATGGAAATGCCAAAGTCGCGGGCTTCATTTTAGGGAAAGAAGATCAACATATCCGGCGAAATGTCGGAATTCTGACGGAATCCCCTGGCTTATACGACGCACTCAGCGCAGAGGGTAATCTCAGTTTCTACGCAAAAATGTACGAAGTCGAAAACATCCAAGAGCAGGTCGAGCGCTATCTTCGATTACTTGGTTTGTGGGAGCGGCGTTTTGAACCGGTTGGAACATTTTCTAAAGGGATGCGTCAAAAACTAGCCATTGCACGGGCGATCTTGCACGAACCCAAAGTTTTGTTTCTTGATGAACCAACGAGCGGATTGGACCCTGAAATGTCCCGGTTAGTCAGAGACTTTATCAGTGAGCTTAAGAGTGAAGGTCGAACCATTGTTCTTTGTACCCACAATCTGGATGAGGCCGACCGCTTGTGTGATCGCATCGCGGTGATCAAAGCCCGTTTACTGGCATTAGATACGCCCAAAGCCCTTCGCCAGAAACTTTACGGACGGGCATCCGTTTTTCATCTAAAACAAATGGATGCCGCATTTCATAAGAGCGTTGAATCCCTCCCATTTGTACACTCCATCCAGGCTGTGGATAATAAACTTGTCATTCAATTAGACGATCCAGAAGAACACAATCCTGATTTGATACGCTATCTCGTTGGTCTTGGAGCAGACATCCAGTTTGTCGGCGAATTACGCCGTACTCTGGAAGATGTCTATTTGCAACTTATGAATGTGTCCAGAGAGAACTGAACATGACAAAAATTTCGACCCTAATAAAAAAAGAATGGGCAGAAGTGTTCAAAAATAAATTCGTGCTATTCTCAGTGGCTTTTATGCCTTTGATTTTCACTGCCATTCCCCTGGCTGTTTTATACTCGATTAGATCGTCGGGAGAAATGGGCGATTTCTCTATGGAAGAGCTTTATTCTCAAATGGCTGGTTTGTGCGGCGATATGACCGCCGCAGAATGTAACCAATTCGTCATCATCACACAGTTCATGCCATTGTTCATGATGATGCCGGTGATCATCCCAATAACGATAGCCTCTTATAGTATTGTTGGCGAAAAAACAACACGAACGCTTGAGCCACTCCTGGCGACACCCATTACAACCATCGAACTTCTCGCAGGCAAAGGATTAGCAGCAGGGCTTCCAGCGGTTTTTGCGACATGGGTTAGTTTTATGATTTTTGTTATCGGAGGGTTATTGATGAAGATTGAGTCAAAAGTAATGGCCAGTTTCTTCAATCCCCTCTGGTTAATTGGGATATTCCTACTTGGCCCGCTACTGGCACTGGCTGCAATTAGTCTCGCCATTATGATTTCCTCCCGAACAACTGATCCAAGGGTTGCTGAACAGATATCGGGGTTGTTCATTTTGCCACTCGTAGGATTGCTCATTGCACAAACGACAGGTTTTCTATTTTTGAATGAAAGCTTGATAACATGGATTGCCATTGGCGTAGCGATTCTTGACGTTGGGTTACTCGTATTTGCCGTTCAGTTGTTTCAGCGAGAAACAATTTTGACTCGATGGAAATAAAATGAAGAACTTTTGTTTGTTTTTCCTTCTTACCCTGATATCCGTTTTACCTTTTTCTGTAAAGGCCCAAGAAGACCCGCTTGAATTAGAATTGACACGGGATTGGGGATACGGAGGCTTTTCTGGGGATATTCAAGGAAAATTTTCATTGAGAGCCTCCGGGCCAGAAAATTTGATCGAAGTCCGTTTCACGATGGATGGGGAGGTGTTTGCCACAGTAACAGAACCCCCCTTTAACCACCAGTTTGAAACGGATCAGTTTCCGCCAGGACCGCATACGTTGACTGCAATCGGAATTCTTTCAGATGGATCCGAATTAATAGGCCGCGAGTTCAACCGAGTATTTCTTTCAGAAGAAGAGGCTCGTGAAGCTACAACTGGTTTCTTGTATCCATTCCTTATAGGAGTGGGTGGTATTGTTCTTCTTGCGACAATTTTGCCCTTGGTTTTATCCCGTAAAAACCGATACCAATTTAAGCAGTACGGCGTTGCAGGTGGGGCTGTTTGCCCTAGATGCCAATTGCCTTTCTCGCGAAGTTTGTTTGCCCCAAACATGGTTGTCGGGAAATTAGAACGCTGTCCTCATTGTGGCAAGTGGGCAATTGTCCGGCGTGCCACATCACAGGAATTGGAAACTGCTGAAAAGCTTTATTCTGAAGATGAAACGAACTTACAATTGGATTCCAATGCTGAGGCTGATAAATTGAGAAAGGCTCTTGATGACACACGATATGAATAATAATTTGCGTAAATAAAAATAAAGAATAATACTTTTCTTCTCGAACTGTTGTTTGGTTATCTCTCTTTAAAATGATGGACAAAACACTCCCGTCAAGCTAAACTTAACCTATGAACATTCAAACCGGTCTTCCTCAAACGGCAGAACTTAGCTTTCAAGGAACACGCCAGTTAGTCAATCAATTGGCGCGTCTTACAGAAATCAGTGTAACCCTGAACTCAACCCTGGAACTGCACGCCCTGCTGAACTTTATCGTTCAAACTGCAACGCAAGTTTTAGATTGCGAGGAAGCCTCGATCATGCTCTACGATAACCATCGGGGAGAATTACTCTTTACTGCAAGCAGCAATTCCACAGAACAACTAGCGCAAATTCCAGTTCCGCTTGAGGGTAGTATTGCGGGAACGATTTTTCGAGAAAACCGCGCTTTGCTGATTGCCGATGTTGAAAAAGACCCCCGGCATTTTGCACAAGTTGGGGAACAGATCAATTTTCGCCCAAAATCCCTGTTGGGGGTGCCGATGCTGATGCGGGAGAAGGTGGTGGGTGTCCTCGAAGGGCTTAATAAGCGTAATGGAACGTTCACCCAAAGAGACGCTTATCTACTTTCGATTATTGCCTCACAGGCTGCTGTTGCCATCAACAATGCCCGGCTCCACGCTGAAATCCAGAATGCTTATGAAGAATTGAGCCGAGTAGACAAAATCAAAAGTGACTTCATGGCTATTGCTTCACATGAACTTCGCACACCTTTGGGGGTCATCCTTGGATACGCTACTTTCCTGAAAGAAGATGCCCAGGGAGAACTTTCTGCGCACGCTGATATGGTCCTCACCTCCGCCTTAAAACTTCGCTCGCTCGTCGAAGAAATGACCAATATGAACCTGCTAAGAATAGGAACATTAGACCTGCAAAAAACCTCTGCCGTTCTTCAGCAAATTATTGCACGAGCACATGAAGAGATCACTTCTACTGCCAAAGCCAAGAATCAAATTGTCACCTTGGATATTCCAAAGAATCCCATAAACGTTTTTGTCGACTCAGCAAAAATCGAGAGGGTGTTTTCAAATCTCCTCAACAATGCGGTTCGCTTCACTCCAAATGGTGGGAATATCACAATAAAGACTCTGGTAAAAAATAACGAGAACTGGACGCAGATTAAAGATACAGGAATTGGCATCCCTAAAGCAGAGTTAAAGAAAATTTTCCAGGAATTCTATCAGGTAGAAGATCACATGACCCGCCGATTTGGCGGCATGGGGCTGGGGTTAGCAATCGCGAAAGGAATTGTGGATATGCACAAGGGAAGAATCTGGGCAGAGAGTGAAGGGATTGGCATGGGGGCCAGCTTTTATGTGGTCCTCCCACACGCTGGTCAATAGCTTAAAGCCCCTGTCGGTTCCCCCAACTTTCTAGCGCCTCGTCAACAACATCCAGGTATGCATCTAAAGCCTGGATTCTTATCTGAAATCCATCTCCCAACAAGCCTAGTTGATTAAATACATTTTCCCAGGCTTGTCGAACTTCGTTTGCCTTTGAGAGATGTTCCACGATTTCAAGCCAGGTCATCAGCAAGGGCCAGACAGCGTCGAATGGTCGCTCTGACTCGAATAGCGCGAGAAATGCCTTTTTGTAATAATTGAACCGGTAGGGGTGCAAACTTTGAGGGCAATTTGCCTGCTGCCCAACAACAGAATAAGCCAGTTCCCATTCTGGTAGCCATACTTGCAAGTTTTCTACTGAAACAGCATGTGTACCCAATAAGCCTGAAAGACCAGCGTATAGCCCAGGCTTTTCCAATTGATTTGCATAATCGAAGAATTCTGAGAGATAACGCCGTTCGGACAAGGTTCCGCCCCCAACGGCGTTATCTCTCAGAATTC
>DATDOR010000507.1:0-4037 GCA_035293165.1 Anaerolineales bacterium
AAGGTCTTCCTGAAATTGCAGTAAAAGCCTTTATGACAGAACATATGGTCAAAAAGAAAAATCGTTTGCAACGTGCGATGGCTGTAATGGAGGGAACCAAAATGCCAGATAGTCGAAGAGAACCCATCCCCGATGATGTCAAGATTAAGGTTTGGCAAAGGGATGGTGGAAAATGCGTGAAGTGTGGAAGTAAAGAGAAACTTGAATATGATCACATTCTTCCGCTGTCTATGGGAGGAAGTAATACGATACGTAATATTCAACTTTTATGCGAAAATTGTAATCGCTTGAAAGGTGGAAATTTAATTTAATCCGTTGGGCGTCAAGTTTGGAAAAGACAGCACCGAGTACGAGCAGGCTGGCTGGACGCGGACGAGTGAAATTCAACGGAAGCGGTGGAAGAGGGGGTCATATTCGGCTACTTCGTACAGTTAATTGAGACTGGTAAATTCTCTCGTCACGGAATTTGCCAGGTTTGCCTGCTTGGTGAGGCGTTCGCCTAAAACTTTGCGGAGAAGATCAAGCGCATCAATGACGCGATGATCGGCCAGGGAGTAGTATACGGATTGTCCATCCCTTTCCGCAGAGACCAACCCGCGCTCGCGCAAGACCTTCAGGTGGCGGGAGACGGTGGGTTGGGGAAGGTCGAGTCTTTCAACCAGCGTGTTGACGTTTAATGCCCCTTCGGAAAGCAGGTATAAAATCAAAATCCGGCTGGGGTCGGCGAGTGCGCCGCAGATGTTGGCGTGGAGTTGGTTGATTTCTTGAATCAGGTTAGGGGTGTTCATGATTTATCCTTTATATGTACATATCCGTATATTCATTGTGAAAATTGTAGCAATCCGGGATGTGGATGGGCAGGGATTAATGTCCCTGGTTTGACGGGACATTTGACCTTCCTCCTTCCCCAAGCATTAAAAGTCATGTATAATTTCACTCACTTATGGACAGTCTGACCCACTCCAACAATAATGGCTTGAATGCCAACGACGCGGGATTGCGTCGGGTGGAATGTTTCAGGCTGTCATGAGCAGACTGTTTTAGCCTGGCATCCATCGCCCGACGCAATAGCGAAGGGCGATTATTTTTTTATTTCCTCAATTCTGGAGGCCTCTTATGTACAAATCCCATACCTGTGGCGAACTCCGCCTCTCCCACGTGGATCAAACCGTGACCCTTGCCGGGTGGGTTCACCGCCGCCGCGATCATGGCGGCGTCACGTTCATTGATCTCCGCGACCGGTTCGGCCTCGTGCAGGTCGTCGCGAACCCGGAAATCTCCGCCCCCGCGCACCAGGCGCTTGAACAGGTGCGCTCTGAATGGGTGCTGCAAGTGACCGGGATCGTCCGCGCCCGCCCGGCTGGGATGGAAAATCCCGGTCTGGCAACGGGAGACGTCGAAGTGGAAGTGCGCGAGGTCACGGTGCTCAACCCCGCCAAACATCCCCCATTCCTGATCAACAAAGACGAAGAGGCGGATGAAAACGTCCGGCTGAAATACCGCTATCTCGACCTGCGCCGTGAGACGATGCAGAAGAATATCGCAATGCGCCACCGGGTGGTCAAGTACATCCGCGATCACCTGGATGGTGAGGGCTTTATTGAAATCGAGACGCCGATCTTGTTCAAAACTACCCCCGAAGGCGCGCGGGATTATCTCGTTCCCTCGCGCGTCCATCCCGGCGAATTTTACGCCCTGCCCCAATCGCCCCAGCAGCTAAAACAATTGCTCATGATTGGGGGGATGGAGCGGTACTTTCAGATCGCCCGCTGTTTCCGCGACGAGGACCTGCGCGGCGACCGCCAGCCGGAGTTCACGCAGTTGGACATCGAAATAGCGTTTGTCAACCAGCGTGAGGATATTATGGATTTGATGGAAACAATGTATACGGAGATGGTGGCAAAACTCGTACCGGAGAAGAAAATGCTGGCGTCCCCCTGGCCGCGGTTGAAGTATCAAGATGCGATGGATCGCTTTGGAATCGACCACCCGGATATCCGCTTTGGAATGGAGTTGAAGGACCTCACCGATATTGCGGGAAGTTGCGGCTTTTCCGTGTTCGAGAATGCGGTAGCAAGTGGCGGGCACGTGCGTGGAATCAACGCCGCCGGCCTGGGAGATTACACGCGCAAGCAGATTGACGAATTGACGGATTACGTCAAACAGTTTGGCGCGAAGGGATTGGCGTACATCGCTTTCACCTCGGGCAGGGAAGTGCGCTCGACTTTCGCCAAATTCCTGACACCTGATTTTATCCAGACGTTGAAGGAACGATTTGAGGTCATGGACGGGGATTTGCTGCTCTTTGTGGCCGATAATCCGGCGATTGTGTACGATGTGCTGTTTCGCCTGCGCGTCATGCTCGCTGACCGGCTGGAACTGCGCGACCCGAACGTGCTTGCGTTTTGTTGGTTGATTGATTTCCCATTTGCATACTGGAACGAGGAGGAACAACGCTGGGACCCCAGCCAGCACCTGTTCACGATGCCCATGCCCGAGGATGTGCATCTGATCGAGACCGATCCGGCGCACATGCGCGGTACCCAGTATGACATGGTCTTGAATGGATACGAAGTCGCGGGAGGCTCCATCCGCATCCATAACCGGGAATTGCAGGAAAAAATCTTCAAACTGATTGGCCTGACTCCCGAAGTTGCCCATGAGCGGTTCGGTCATATGCTGGAAGCGTTCGAGTATGGCGCCCCCCCGCATGGTGGGATTGCTTCCGGTATTGACCGGTTGGTCATGCTCATGGCCGACGCGCCGAACATCCGCGAGGTGATTGCCTTCCCAAAGAACCAGGCGGCGCGGGATGTGATGGCCGGTGCCCCGTCTCCGGCGGAGGATGGTCAATTGAAGGAATTGCATATCGAAGTGCATCTTGATCCGGAAAAACAGATTAAAATACAATTATGAGTGAAATAAAGAGGTGTGAAAACGCCTCTTGACATATCCCCCGGAGGAGACGATGAAAACTCGTTTTTTCATTTCATTAGCGGTTCTTCTACTTTCCGCCTGTTCAAATTTCTCGGTGGGCAGTGGAAGCCCTACCATCACACCAGATTTTGTGGCAACCGATACCGCCAGTCAAATTGGTACTGCCATCGCCGCAAGGGCTACAGAAGTGGCGATTGAAGCTTTGTATACCCCGACCCCTACCCCAGGAGAAGCCTCCCTGAAGGATTTGATATTAACGTCAGCCGAAGCGAATGAGCTGGCCGATCGCTGGTCAAGCTCTCCGGCAGATGACACAGCAAATATCAATCCGGAATATTGTGCCGTTGAATGTAGTTCTCTAATCTGGGAAGGGGGAGTCAATGGATTTTCAACTCTAGAGATTACGCTAATCAAGACCGGCAGTAGGGATGGGGCAGTCACGATTTTGGGTGAACTTAAAGCGGCCTACGTGTCGCAGGTTTCCCCCGAAATTCCTTTGACTGAGTTGGTCACGCTGCCGGAAGAAACGGTTGCTTTTAGGGGACAGACCGATGAAAACACCCTTATCTGGGGGATGGTGACCAGACAGGGAAGCGTCGTTGTCCTGATAGAACTTTATATGCCGGACTTAGGTGAGGAAGAAAATATTCTCTTCCTCAGTTTGTATGCAGAACGGCAAATTCAAAAATTGATGGCGGCTGGATATTAACCTCCCCTGAAAACCCGCTACTTTTCTCATCTTTTCCTATCCCCTCCATAAAATTTATGGTATAAGTAAAGAAGACGAACCCTGCTGTGTGCGTGATGCAGCTACAACAGTTTTGGGCCAACACTCTTCTTCATGGGTTCTAACTTACAGCTGTGATGCGTTAGGCGCAAGCCAAGGCAGATCTTCTGAGGCGGAGCCCAACCTGCGAAAGCAGGTTCAAAACTTTGTTGCACACGGCACGGTGGGGTGTCACCTAAAACAAAAGACTTCCCAGTCTCACCACTGGGGAGTCTTTTTTGGTAACCGTTCAGTTCCCCCACCTGAAGGGGGTAAGAACCCGAAAAAATGGTGTCCGCAGGGGGTGTACACCCCCTGCGGACACCATTTTTTC
>DATDOR010000508.1:0-11124 GCA_035293165.1 Anaerolineales bacterium
AGGCTGGGGATTGACCGTTTGAAGCGAGTTCCGTCAAAGTCGGCAATAAATCCACCAGGGACACGGGTTGTTTTACCCGGTGTGGAGCGAACCTCCCAGGCGCGTGGAAGAGGAGCGGGACTCGGGCAGACCATTCAAAGAAAGACATCTTATACCACAGGCCGCGTTCGCCAAGCATCTCCCCGTGGTCGGAAAGGAAGATGATGATCGTGTCCTCTCGAAGATCCGCCCTCTCCAGGGCTTGAATGAGCTGTCCGACCTTGTCATCAATATAGCTCACCATGCCGTAATAGGCGTGGCGCGCATTGAGGACACGCTCCTCGGATTGCGCATACTCGCCCATTGCACAAACGTGAAAAAGTCGCTGGCTGTGAGGGTCTAGTTCATGATAAGGGATTTGGGGAACCGCAGGCAGGTCAATCTCATCATGACGGTACCGGTTCCAGTATTCGGGGGGTATGGCAAAGGGGTCGTGCGGGTGTGTGAAAGAAACGAGCAAGAAAAAGGGGCGATCCATTTCCTGTCTGGCAAGGTCATTGATCTTTCGGATAGAGTGATAAGCAACTTCCTCGTCAAAGTCGAGTTGGTTGCTCGTTTGACAGATCCCGGCCTGCACAACGCTCATCATGTTGTGGTACCAGGAGGGCCTGTTTTCGAAATCCTCCCAATTCGGTGTCCAGCCGAAATCCGAAGGGTAGATGTCGGTCGTCAGCCTTTCCTCGAAGCCGTGAAGTTGGTCCGGTCCAACGAAGTGCATCTTGCCGGATAGGCATGTGTAATACCCGTTCATTCGCAGGTAATGAGCGAATGTGGGTACGTCAGCCTGAAAATAAGTTGCGTTATCGTATGCCCCGATGCGCGAAGGGTATTGCCCGGCCATCATCGAAAAACGGGAGGGGGCACATAGCGGGCTGTTGCAGTAGGCATTTTCGAATACAACGCCACTCTTAGCCAGAGACGATAAATTAGGGGTTTTGACGATTGGGTGACCGTAAAACGGCAGCACAGGTGCAGCCAGTTGATCGGCCATGATGAATAGGATATTGGGTTTTTCTGCGTTCATGGTGATTTAAACACTGTATAAGAAAGGGCGTTTCCCGAAAAAGGGTGTACGTGGGGGTGTAAACCCCCACGTACACCTTTTTTCGGGGTAATCCCCACCCCAGCTGAGTAACCATTTTCAATCATTCACATATTCACACCTGTTCCATGACACCTGTCCCGGCTTTCTTGGGACAGCTTACCCTTCCTTCTTGCCGCCCCATTTGTTACTATTTTCACAATAGAGATATTCGCTCATCCGAATAAACGCAAAGGATAATGAGCGATTAAATGGATGCTCAATCCTCATGTTACCCTTTGTGGAGAATTGCATGCAACAGAAGAAAACAATCCTTTCGTTCGTTATTGCCGGTTTGATCCTGACGCTTGGGAGTGCGCTCTGGCTGGCGACGGCCACTCCCGCCAGCGCACAATGCGGATCGCAGGCATCGTCTTGTAAGAATTGCCATGAAGTGCAGGCCCAGATGGCTGTTAATGCGGATGGAACCGCCTGGCACCAGTCCCATGCTTTTGGCGATTTTTGTTACATCTGCCATGCCGGGAATCAGCAGGATACCGACGAAGGCGCAGCCCATACGGGGATGGTTCCGCCGCTTTCGGATGTGAATGCTGCCTGCCAGCAGTGCCACCCCAATGATTTGCAGGAGCGCGCTCAGGTGTACGCCACCGCGCTCGGCGTGGAAATCGGTGCGGGAGCAGCGTCCCCGGCAGAGGGTGAGGCGGCTCCGGCCAATGCGGAACAACCCGCCAGTGTGGGGGCGGCTCCCGCATCCACCGAAATTGATTACGATGATCCCAATCTGGTGAATTATGCCGCCCGCTATGATGAAATCGTGCTGGGCAAGAAACCGATCAACTGGGGCAATGCCATTTTAATGGTCATGATTGGCCTGGTGGCGGTAGGCGGTGGCGGGTTTGTCGTCACCCGCGAGAAACTGATCAGGGTCTCGTTTGGCGAAACGAAAAAAGCCGGGAACGAGTTTCCTGCCGAGGTGGTGGACATGCTTCCAGCCATCACCCATCTCAAACCCGACAGCCGCAAGGCATTGAAAAACGTGCTCTCGAACCCGAAAGCCGACAAGTTGCTTGGCTTGATGGATGCGGTCGTCTCGGACGAAAAGAGTGAGGAGTAAGCCATGAAATTGATCCCGAATACCATTCGCAATTACATCCGCAAGGAAACCTGGTCGCCCTATGTAGCCGGGACGCTCCTGGGGCTGGTGGGGATCGGCGCCGTGTGGGCGAGCAACAGCCTGTTGGGCGCAAGCGGCGCGTTTGAAAACGTGGCCGGGATGCTTGGCAAGGCGCTTGCCCCTGCGCTCTTTGACAATCTGTATTTCAATTTCATCATGCCGCCTGGTATCACTTGGGGACTTATCCTGCTGGTCGGTGTATTTTTTGGGGGGATGATCGGCGCGGCGACCAGCGGTACGCTGCTCTGGGGGAAGAAGGGCGCCGCCAACAGTGACGAGCAATGGAAGCGCATCTTTGGCCCGCAGACCTGGAAGCGCTGGTTGCTGGCCTTTATCGGCGCGATCATTCTGGAATATGCTGCCGGTATCGCCGGGGGCTGTACCAGCGGTCTGGCAATTTCCGGCGGCATGTTGCTGGCTCCCGCGGCGTTCCTGTTCATCATGGGAATGTTCGCTTCTGGAATTCTCACCGCGCTCATCATCTACCGTAATCGCTATTAGGAGATTAAGATGACCCATTTTGTTCTTGCTCTCGTCTTCGGTATTTTCTTTGGTTTCTCGCTCAATAAAGCGGGACTGACGAAATATCACAAAATCGTGAACGTATTTCGCTTCACAGATTTGGCTGTTTTGAAATTCATGATGACGGCTCTGGTCGTTGCAATGAGTGGTTTATATGCTTTACGCGGCCTCGGGTTGATTACTTTTCCAAATGTCCCTGGGACGTACATTGTCGGTAATCTCGTTGGGGGGCTGATATTCGGTGTGGGCATGGCGCTCACAGGATACTGACCGGGTACTTGCGCCGCCGGTGGCGGTGAAGGCAAATTGGATTACCTTATTCCCGGCCTGCTTGGTTTTTTGACCGGTGCAGTGATTTTTGGTCTCACCTATCAGCAGGTGTTCCCGGTCATTTCAGGCATTGCCAATTTTGGCAATATCGTCATCCCGGAGGCGTGGAATGTCAGTGCTTTTCTGTTTATCACGCTCTTTGTGCTCATTTCGCTCCTGCTGTTCTACCTGATTGACCGGGCGGGAATGAAACGGGCGGAAAAGAGCCAGTAATCCATTGCTCTTGGAGATAAAATGACCAAAACAATCTCAAGACGAGATTTTCTAAAACTGGGCGCGGCGGCTTCGGCGGCGCTGGTCGTGGGACAAATGCTCCCACCGCTGGTGGCGCAGGCAGCCCGCGAAGCCGGACATCTAAACGCCGCTGGCGATGGTTATATCCCCAGCATGTGCGAGATGTGTGTCTGGCGCTGCGGTCTGATCGCGAAAGTCAAAGATGGGCGCGTGGTCAAATTGGACGGCAATCCCGAACATCCGCACTCACGCGGAAAACTCTGTCCGCGCGGCCAATCCGGCCTGATGAATACCTACGACCCCGACCGGGTGCTGAATCCGCTCATCCGGGTGGGCAAACGTGGCGAAGGATTGTTCCGCAAGGCGTCGTGGGATGAAGCCCTTGACCTGGTGGCGGGAAAAATGACGGACATCAAAGAAAAATACGGCCCCGAGGCGATGGTCTTTTCGTCCACGCATAACTTGAGTCAGGTTCAATTTGAGAATTTACTTTATGCGTTTGGCTCGCCAAATTACGGTACGCAACGTTCCCTGTGTTTCAATGCTATGATCACAGCCTTCTCGCTGACATATGGCGTCGAAGAACCATCCCGAAAATACGATGACGTTGAGTTTATCCTGATGGTTGGTCGAAATATGATGGAGGCCATCTCGACCTCCGAGACTTCTGAACTGTCTCATGCAATTGACCGCGGCGCAAAATTGGTCTATCTCGACCCGCGCTACACCAAGACCGCCTCCAAAGCAACCGAATGGATTCCTATCCGCCCAGGCACTGATTCGGCTTTTTTGTTGGCGATGATCAATGTCATTGTCTCGAATGAATTGGCGGACTGCGAATTCGTGAAACAGTATGTTGTTGGATGCGATGGCATTCAAGACGAGATGCGCAGGTACACGCCAGAATGGGCGGATCAAATCACGGGTGTTCCCGCGGCGACGATTGAGCGCATCGCCCGTGAATATGCCGCCGCCAAGCATAATGCCCTGGCGCACCCTGGTTGGCGCACATCCAACTTCATCAATTCCTTCCAAACCGAGCGAGCCATTGCAACGTTGAATGCGTTGAGCGGAAACGTTCTCACGCCTGGCGGATGCCTCACCGCGGAGGTTTCGGCGGAAGGCGCGGGGTTGGGCATCCCGCATCAGCCGCCCTACCCGCGCATATCTGCGCCGCGTCTGGATGGCGTGCCCTGGAAATATCCACTCGTACCACTCAAGTTGGGTGTTTTCCAGGAACTGCGTGATGCCATTCTGACAGGTGAACCCTATCAGGCCCATGGATGGTTTATCTCGCGCCAGAATCCTGTCATGTCCCTGCCTGACCGGACAAAGACGCTCGAAGCCTTTGGCAAAATGGATTTCATCGCCACAGTGGATATCATCCTGAACGACACAGCCTGGTTCTCGGACGTCATCCTACCAGAAGCCTCGTATCTCGAACGCTATGACCCGCTCCTGCCTGTTGGAGACAAAGCCTTTCTACGCCAACCTGTGATCGAACCCCAGGGCGAAGCCAGGTCTGCGTTGTGGATTTACAAACAGTTGGGTGAGCGTCTCGGGCTGGGTGATTACTTCCAGTATGAAGACGAAGAAGATTACATCCGACAGCAACTTAAACCGCTTGGCGTCAGTCTCGAAGAGGTGAAAGAAAAAGGCTATGCTGAGATGCCAGAAGAGGATAAGAACGGAGAAATTACTTTCAACACACCTTCTGGCAAAATCGAGGTCTATTCCGAGACGCTGAAAAATGCTGGATTCTCGCCCTGGCCCACCTGGGAAGAGCCACCTATCCCAGGCAAGAACGAGTTTTACCTGTTAACTGGCAAAGTCGCACAACATACACAATTTGGGACGCAAAATAATCCACTGCTCCATAAATACTCTGATGAACCCCGCTTGTGGATGAACGCCAAGACTGCCTCAAAACTCGGCCTTTCCAACGACGACTGGGTGGAGATAACGAGTCAAGTTGGCGCGGCCCATAGCAAACTACTTGCCACTGAAGCCATCCGTCCTGATTGTGTCTACTTGACGCCTGGGTATGGCCATCTCTCCAAAGGCTTGAAGACCGCTTATGGAATTGGGGCAAGCGACTCGGCGTTACATGTCACCTACACCGATCCGATCAGCGGAGGCCAGGCGCTCAGTCAGACTTTTGTGACGGTAAAGAAGGCATAGGTGCAATATGACGGAGATTAAACACAAAGCTTTCCTGTTTGACGCCACACGCTGTATTGACTGCCGCGCCTGCATGGTGGCCTGCAGTGTTGAGAACAACATCCCAATGGACAAGACCCGCATATGGGTCGCGGGGGTTGGCATCAAGGGTGAATTCCCCAATCTCGACCGCGCTTCGATGGTCTACCACTGTATGCACTGCGAACACCCGGGCTGCTTGTCGGCCTGTCCGGTGGGTGCGTATACCCAACGCGAGGATGGCCCGGTGATCTACAACCCGGATGTGTGCATCGGCTGCCGTTATTGCATGAATGCCTGCCCCTTCGGCGTACCGCACTTCGACTATGACAAAGGCATTGTTGATGGCGCGTTCATTGATAAATGCACGTTCTGCCCGCAGCGCATTGACAATGGTCAACAACCGGCCTGCGTCGCTACCTGTCCCACGGACGCGCTGGAATACGGGGAACGCGATGAACTGCTCAAGAAAGCACACGAACGTATCGCCGCCCATCCCAACCGTTACGTCAACCACGTGTATGGTGAGTTTGAAAACGGCGGCACGTCATATCTCATTCTCTCGCACGTGCCATTCAGCGAACTGGGCCTACCCAACCTGCCCGAAACACCCGTCAACGCAGTCAGCGAAGCCGCAATTGGGTTGACCCTGCCTGTGGCATTGGGGTGGGGTGCGGCATTGACCGCTGTCACTGCGGGTGTACATCTCTACAACCGGAAGAAGGAGGAAGTGGCTACCGTGGAAAGCACGACAGAGGAGGTTGGCATATGAAAGCGAACATTACCATTCAACCACGCTTCCGTATCGCATTGTTTCCGTTCATCCTGATAATGCTGGCGGGCATCGGCCTTGTAGCTGCCATATGGCGTTTCATCTATGGAATTGGTGCTATTAGCAATTTGAGCAATGTATATCCCTGGGGCTTTTGGGTCAGTTTCGACCTGTTCACGGGGATTGCCATCAGCAGCGGTGCGTTTATCGTTGCGTCGATTGTCTACATTTTTGAGTTGGAAGAATTCCGCCCCCTTCTCAGGCCCACCCTGCTGACAGGTTTACTCGGTTACATCATGGAAGTCATTGCCCTACTGGTGGATCTCGGTCATCCTGAACGCATTTGGCACTATTTCATCTACCAGAATTACACCTCGCCCCTGTTCTTCATTGGCATTTACGTGATGGTGTATTCCGCTGTCATGGCGATTGAATTTGCGCCTGTTGTATTCGAACGATTGGGGTGGGAAAAACCTGCTCAAATCCTGCATAAGTGGATGAAACCCATCGTTGTCGCAGGTGCTGTCCTCTCCGTCCTGCATCAGGCCTCGCTCGGCTCACTCCTGCTCATCCAGCCGACCAAACTACATCCGCTGTGGTGGACGCCCTGGATTCCGCCGCTTTTCTTCGTCTCGGCCATTGCCATCGGTCTGGCCATGACCATCTTTGAATCGTCACTCAGTTCCCGTTACTTCAAACGCGGGCTGGAAACACACCTACTTGAAAAGCTGGCGCAGGCTATGCCCTTCGTGTTGGGACTTTACGTCATCATGAAATTTGCTCAACTGGCTCTGGCTGGCAGCCTGGAGTTGCTTTTCAGCAGTGGATGGATGAGCATCCTCTTTTGGGTGGAAATTCTCCTCAGCGTGGTTGTTCCGATGGTTCTCTTCTCGATAAAATCTGTGCGCCAAAGCCCTACCGGATTGCTTACAGGTGCAATGATCACCCTGCTTGGCATGATTCTGAACCGCTTCGATGTCAGTTGGTTTGCCGTGCAGCATCCCGATCCCCTCACATACCTGCCAACTTTTATGGCGGATAATGTTCACTATTGGCCCTCATTGCCAGAAATCGCCATTTCGCTTGGCATCTTCTCGGCTGGTATCCTGGCTTTTGGCCTGATCGCCAAATATTTCCCGCTCTTTGAAAACGAGGAGCATAGTCACGAACCTACGCCCTTAGCGGCAACAGGCGACTGAACAAAAGAAGGTTCTTTGGGAATCGGCGGGGAGGCAACCACGGCAAATCCCAAAGAGCCCAAAAGAACCGCTCCAACAGGGGCGGTTTTTTCTACCTCGTATATAATTTACGGATGCGCCCCAATTTCTTCCACCACCTGCACCCTCCGACGATCCCCGCCGCGCAATCCCGCTGGCGCTACACGCTAGGTGCAGGCGGCGCCGCCGTCTTTCTCGTGCTCGTACTCATCGTCACCGGCATACTGGAGATGTTCTACTACGTCCCCACACCTGCCGATGCCGCTCTTTCGGTGCAGACGATCACCTACCACGTCCCTTTTGGCGGGCTTGTCCGAAATATCCACTTCTGGGCAGCACAGCTTTTGATCATCGTCAGCGCTGTACATCTTGTTCGCGTCGTTTTTACCGGCGCGTACATCCCCCCGCGCCGCTTCAACTACCTGATTGGTCTCGGCCTGTTCGTGCTCGCTATCCTGCTTGACTTCACCGGTTACATCTTGCGTTGGGATACGGGCATCCAATGGGCGCTGGTCGTCGGAACCAACCTTGTCAAAACCATTCCCCTGATCGGAAACGCGCTTTACAACTTGCTCGTGGGGGGCGCCGAACCCGGCCCGCCTACACTAATCCGTTTTTATACCTGGCATATCTTTGGATTGATGCTGCCGGCGATCATTTTAACGTTCTGGCATGCCTTTCGCGTGCGCCGCGATGGCGGAATCGCCGTTCCGCCCCCCAGCCTGCGCGCCGATAATGCGCGCATTACTCGCTTTGAGTTGGTGCGCCGGGAAGCGTTGGCGATGATATTTACCGGCTCTGCATTGATCTTGCTCTCCATTTTTTCCCCCGCCCCCATCGCCGCACCCATTTCATCTGCACCCCAAGCCGCATCCGAATCCGTTTCTCGCGCCCCCTGGTTCTTTCTCTGGGTTCAGCAAATGCTCAAATGGGGCGACCCGTTCCTGCTGGGTGTGGCTGTTCCGTTATTCATTTTGGTGATTCTCGCTCTCATCCCTTATATTTTCCCAAAACCTGCCAAATCTGAACTTGGCAGCTGGTTCCCCAAATCCAACCGGCTGGCCCGGTTTGTGCTGGGTATCATTGCGTTTGTCGTTATCCTGCTGACTCTGCTTGCCAATGCAACCTGATCGAACTTCCGCCTCTCGTTTTTTCCTACCGGTCGCATCGGGGATACTCTTACTGGCGTTGTGCCTGGCCTGGTGGATGAATTCTCGTCAACCCACGCCGGTCTCGCTCACCCCAACCCTTACAGGCCAGCCGGAATACTGTCTTACCTGTCACGCCGATCTGCCCGAAATCAGCCCTTCACACCCGGTCCAGACATTTGGCTGTGTGATTTGTCACGGCGGCGAACGGCTTGCACTCAACGCCGATGTCGCCCACTCCAGTATGCGGGGAGGTCAAAATCCATCGGATTTGTCCGTGGTGGAACAATCCTGTGGGGGAAGCAACTGCCATTCGGGGAGTGCCGCCGACAATAATGACCATGTGCAGCGGGTGATGAGCAGCGTCCAATCCACCTATGCTGGCGCGATTGCCAGTATCCTTTACACGTTTGGCGCGGAGCCTGATTTAACCGCCCGTTTCGGTATGCATGCCGTGAGTGACCAGGTTATCACAACCCAGACAGGTGTAGCGGCTCTGGAAGCGTTTGACCCAATCCAATACGATCATTCAATCATCGAGGATTTTGGGCAAAACTGCCTGACCTGCCACATCAATGCCATACCGCGTGATGGTGTGCAATATGCGCGCGAGACAGGGTGTGCAGCCTGCCACACCCCCGACGTCAATGCTTTCCCGGAAGGCCAGGTTCACCGGCTGACGACGGAAATCCCCTACACGCAATGCAACACCTGTCATAACCGCGGCAACTATGATTTGGGCCAGATGACATTCGTCGAGCGCGCTGATCAGCCAACCACCCGCCTGCAAAGCTATTACCAGCCGATTGCCCAATTCACCCGCTGTGAATGGACCCTGGACTGTGTGGATTGCCACACCCGTACCGAAGCGATGGGCGACGACGACATCCATTCCAATATGAAAGATATCCAATACATTCAATGCAAAACCTGCCACGGTACGTTGACCGAGTTGCCGCAAACGAAAACACTTACTGACCCCAACGACATCGCTTTTCGTCTGGCGCAGCTCAACCCGGTGGTTGACCTGAAACTTGGGGATACCATTCTCGTGACCGAACAGGGCGAACCGCTCTGGAACACCCGAGTTTTGTCGGATGGCACTTACGAGCTAATTGGAAAAGTTACCAAACAGCGTTTCGCCTTCCGCCCCGTAATGGGGACAGGCTGCCAACAGATCCCTGACCAGCAAGCATCCCAGTATTGTCACCAATGCCACGCTGTGGAGCATTAATATGTCTTCTTTATCCCGCCGCGATTTCCTGAAATTGACCAGTCAAGCCCTGCTTGCGGCCAGCGGTTTGCTCGGATTGGGTGGGCTGTTTCGATTTCTGAGTTACCAGACCGGGCAACCGCCCCCCACAAAATTCGATCTTGGCCCTGCCGCTAACTATCTACCCGGTTCCCGTACTGTGATGTTGAATATCCCCGCTGTTTTGCTGCATACCGAACGCGGGTACTCTGCCCTGAGCATGGCCTGTACTCATCTCAATTGTACGGTGGATGCAAAAGAAACCGGCTTTGCCTGTCCCTGTCACGGTTCGAAGTTCGATATGCAGGGCGCACTCCTGCGTGGCCCTGCACAAAAACCCTTGCGCTCGCTGCGGGTGGAACAAACCGCAGAAGGCAAATTGATTCTATACACCGATTGACCTATCATGTAGAGGAAACAATATGAACATCCAATCCCTGCTTGAAGCATCCGCACGCAAACACTCCCATTTGTGCCCGCGCCAGATCCTTGGGGTGCGTATTGGGCTGAGAGGCATCGCCATCCTTGGGTTAAAGCCTGAGGAAATTGCCCGCAAACGCCTGCTCATCATTGCCGAGACAGATGGCTGTTTCATAGACGGGTTGATTGCCGCCACCGGCTGTGATTTCGGGCACCGCACCCTGCGAGTGGAAGATTATGGCAAAGTTGCTGCTACTTTTGTCGATACCAAAACCGAGCGATGTGTGCGCATTGCTCCCACGCTGGATGTGCGTGAAAATGCTTCTTCCTATGCCCCTGATGAACCTCGTCATTACTTCGCGCAGTTGAAAGCGTACCAAATCATGCCGGATGAAGAAATGATGATGGTACAGGAAGTCAACTTAAATATGGATATCGCTCAAATTGTCTCGCGTCCCGGCGCCCGCGCCAATTGCGATGGTTGCGGTGAAGAGATCATCAACCAGCGCGAAACCCATCAAAACGGATTAATCCTCTGCCATTTCTGTGCCCATGGCGGGTATTACGCACCCAAGTTTTATACTCCCGCTCCCTTAGCCATAACCCAATATGGAAAAGGTGTCTCCGATTCACACCCGGACATAAATGTTTTGACTGCCCCCGTTGAATTAAACCTGTTGCAGGAAGCGACACACCTTGAAAGGTTAATCCTTCGTAACTGCTCGGGCTGAGGCAGAGGATTCTCCGAAAAAAGGTGGGCGGGGGGTGTACGCCC